>JABDII010000023.1 GCA_013003805.1 Gemmatimonadales bacterium | reverse complement strand
CTGGCCTCGATGGCCTCTCGGCGGGTCTTGTCGTCGGCGGCATGCGCCTCCGCGTCCGTCACCATGCCCTCGATCTCGCTGTCGCTCAGGCCGCTCGACGCCTCGATCCGGATCTTCTGCTCCTTATTGGTGGCCTTGTCCTTGGCCGACACGTGTAGAATGCCGTTGGCGTCGATGTCGAACGTGACCTCGATCTGCGGCATGCCCCGGGGAGCCGGTGGTATGCCGGTGAGCTGAAACTTCCCGATGGTCCGGTTGTCGACCGCCATCTGGCGCTCGCCTTGAAGTACATGGATCTCAACGGTCGTCTGGTTGTCCTCGGCCGTTGAGAACACTTCCGACTTCTTGGTAGGAATCGTGGTGTTCCGCTGGATGAGCGCCGTGCTCACGCCGCCCAGCGTCTCGATGCCGAGCGAAAGCGGGGTCACGTCGAGGAGCAGCACGTCCTTCACCTCGCCACCCAACACGCCGCCCTGGATGGCCGCACCGATCCCGACCACCTCGTCCGGATTAACGGAACGGTTGGGCTCCTTCCCAAAGAAAGTCGTGACGATTTCCTGGACCTTGGGAATACGAGTCGAGCCGCCGACCAGGATCACTTCGTCAATCTGGCCTTGCTTGAGTCCGGCATCCGCGAGTGCCTTCTCCATCGGCGGAATAGTCCGTTGGAGCAGGTCGTCCACCAGCTGCTCGAGCTTTGCCCGCGTCAGCGAGTAGTTCAGATGCTTCGGTCCGGACTGATCGGCCGTGATGAACGGCAGATTGATGTCCGTCTGCTGGGTGCTGGATAGCTCCATCTTGGCCTTCTCGGCGGCTTCCTTGAGCCGCTGGAGCGCCATCGGGTCCTTGGACAGGTCGATGCCCTGGTCCTTCTTGAACTCGGCTACCATCCAGTTGATGACCCGCTGATCGAGGTCGTCGCCGCCTAAGTGGGTGTCGCCGTTGGTGCTCTTCACCTCGAACACACCCTCGGCCAGCTCGAGGATCGAAATGTCGTACGTCCCGCCGCCGAGGTCGAAGACGGCAATCTTCTCGTCCTTCTTCTTCTCCAGACCGTAAGCCAGCGCCGCGGCCGTCGGCTCATTGATGATCCGCTTGACGTCGAGCCCGGCGATCTTGCCGGCGTCCTTGGTGGCCTGTCGCTGGGAGTCGTTGAAGTAGGCCGGAACCGTAATGACGGCCTCTGTCACGGTGGTGCCCAGGTAGTCCTCGGCGGTCTGCTTCATCTTCTGGAGGATCATCGCCGAGATCTCGGGCGGCGTATAGTGCTTGCCCTGGATATCGACGGTGGCGAGCCCATGCTTCCCTTCGATCACAGTGTAGGGAACGAGCTTCTTCTCCTCCGTGATCTCGTTCATCCGGCGGCCCATGAATCGCTTGATGGAGAAAACCGTCTGCTTGGGGTTGGTGACGGCCTGGCGCTTGGCGACTTGGCCCACCAGACGCTCGCTGTCCTTGGTAAACGCCACCACCGAAGGCGTGGTGCGCCCACCCTCGGCGTTCGGTATCACGACCGGAACGCCACCCTCCATGACTGCCACTACAGAGTTGGTCGTTCCCAGATCGATCCCGATAATCTTGCTCGCTGCCATGCCGTCTCCTTGTGCTCAGCCGCCTAAGTGGTTGTCAAGAAAAGAGATAGAATTCGAGTTCCGAGGTTGGTGCAGGGCGATCCGGCAGCCCGCACAACGCCGGAAGCCCTGTATCGCAAGCGCTATACCGAGTTTTTCTGCCTTTTTGGCAGCGTTTGGGACCCCATCCCGTCCTGTGTCCTCGCTCACGTGGTTGCCGTCTATATTGCGGGAATGTTCCCGTACAAGGACGATAATCCAACCGTCATCACGCCCTTCGTCACCTTCGGCATCATTGGGGCGAATATCCTGATCTGGGTCTTCATTCAAGGGCTTGGCGCGGAGCCAGGAATGTCCCGATCGGTGTGCGAGCTGGCGTTGATACCGGGCGAGTTGCTCGATCGGGTACCTCCCGGGACGCAGATCCCGCTGGGTCCCCGAACCGTCTGTGTGCTCGGCGGAAGCCAGACGTGGTTCACACCCATCACGTCGATGTTCCTGCACGGCGGCTGGTTCCACTTGATCGGCAACATGTGGTTTCTGTGGGTCTTCGGGAACAACGTCGAGGACTCGATGGGCCACGTCCGTTTCGTGGTGTTCTACCTGCTGTGCGGTCTCGCCGCGGCGGCCCTCCAGGTGGCAACGAGCCCTTCGAGCGCCATCCCCATGCTCGGAGCCTCCGGCGCGATCGGCGGGGTCATGGGTGCCTACATCGTCCTGTACCCCAAGGTCCGAGTGCACATGCTGATCTTTCTCGGGTTCTTCGTGACCACCATCGCGGTGCCGGCGTATCTGATGCTGGGGTACTGGTTCTTGATTCAACTGCTCGGTGGGATCCCGTCGCTGGCCAGGGAGGGCGGGGGAGTCGCCTTCTGGGCCCATGTCGGTGGATTCGTGGCCGGCGCCGCAGTCATCAAGCTGTTCCGAAACCCCGAGCTCATCGCCCAGCACACGCACCAAATCCCGCCCTACCGACGGTGGTAATGCGCCGACCCATCGTCGCCGCCAATTGGAAGATGCACTTGGGAAGAGTGGACCAGGCCCTCGCCCTGGTGCGCCGCATCCGGCTTCCGCTTGGCCGCGTCGAGGGGGTCGATGTCGTGTTGTGTCCTCCCTTCACGGTCCTGGCTTCATTGGCCGAGGTGATCGGGTCCAAGGGCGTTGCACTGGGAGCGCAGAACATGCACTGGGATGACCACGGTGCCCAGACCGGAGAGATCTCGCCTTCGATGTTGGTGGGCTTGTGCCGGTATGTCATCATCGGTCACTCGGAGCGGCGTGCCTCGGGCGGTAGTGCCGAGAGCGATGGAGCGGTGAACCGGAAAGTCATCTCGGCACTGACGCACGGCCTGACGCCGATCATTTGCGTCGGTGAGGATGCCGCCAGGAACGAGGCCGGCGAGACCGATGTGTTCGTTGGCGGGCAGGTACGTGCCGCCCTCGATGGCCTCTCGGCCGACGATGTCGGGCGCGTGGTATTGGCCTATGAACCCATCTGGGCGATCGGGACGGGCCGCTCGGCCACACCGGCCGCGGCTAATCGCACCATTGCCCTGGCGGTGCGTGGCACGATCGCTCTGGGTTTTGGCGAAGCCGTTGCCGGTGCGGTACGAGTGCAATACGGCGGCAGCGTCAACGCCCAAAACATCGCAGGGTTCATGGCCATGCCGGAGATTGATGGGGCCTTGGTGGGTGGGGCGAGCCTCCAGCCGGAGTTCGTGGATCTGGTAACTCGTGCCGTCGCCGCTAGGTGACCGCCAGACATTGACCCAAGCCACTACGTAGGAGTCAGATTATGAACCTGGAACCACGAAGCTTCATGGCATCGGCTGCGGCTCTGATGCTGACCGTCGCCGTTCCATGGACATCTCTCATTGGGCAACAAGGGCAAGACGAGAGCCGGATCACGGTGACCGGTGACGCTGAGGTCCGAGTCATGCCTGACGAGGTCGTGCTCACGCTGGGTGTGGAGACCGACGATCTGGACCTGACGGCGGCTAAGGCGGAGAACGATGCCCGCATGGCCAGAGTGATCAAGGCTGCGGAGGGTCTGGGCGTTCCCAAGAATCTCATCCAAACGGATTTCGTCGGTATCGAGCCGCGGTATGCCTATGATCGTGCGCAGCGCGAGTTCCTCGGCTACTGGGTGCGCAAGAACACCGCGATAACCCTGCGCGACATCGACACGTTCGAAACGCTCCTGTCCCGTGTGCTGGAGGCTGGGGCAAACTATGTGCATGGAATCCAGTTTCGGACCACGGCGCTGAGAACTCATCGGGACCGAGCGAGATCGATTGCGCTGCGGGCGGCCCGGGACAAAGCCCACTTGATGGCCAGCGAGCTGGATAGGGAAGTCGGCGAGCCGTTTCTCATCCGGGAAGATCATTCGGGCTGGTGGTCGTGGTACAGCGGATGGTGGGGCAACCGCGGCGGCGGTGCCTTGTCTCAGAACGTTGTCCAGAACGCACCGCCGACAACCGGCGGGACAGACAGCGTGACCGCACCGGGACAGATTTCCGTTACGGCCAGGGTGACGGTCACTTTTAGTCTGAAGGAGTGATGCGGCCTGGCGGCGGGCCCAGCGCTTAGCCCCTCTTCCTGCTACCCAGCGAACGCCACCTGGTCCACCACGCCGACGATGACGGCACGGATCGCGCCGGGATCGAGCCCCAGAATCTGCCGGGCGCCGTTGCCTTCGTCGAGTACCAGCACGGTGTCGCCGGGGCCGGACCGTGCCACGTCGACGGCGATGTCGTAGTCACCCGTCGCATTCATGTCCCGGTCGAGTTGATGCACCACCAAGAGGCGCCGGCCTTCGAGATGGGAGATCTTGATGGTGGCCACCACCGAACCAGCGACTCGTCCGATATACATCAGCGTGACTCGAGGTGGACCTGATCGACGATCCCGGTGATTGCCAAATCGACTGGAACGAACACGTGGGGTAAGGCCTGGGCCGCTTCGCGACTCCCGACGACGAATACCAGATGGCCCGGCCCAGCTTGCGCGGTGGCGTCTGCCGCGACCTGTTCCGTGCCCTTGGGGTTCAAGTCGACGTCGAGCGGCTGCACCAGGAGTAACTTGACGCCCTCGAGCCCTCGGTACTTCCGGGTGGCTACCACCGTGCCGAGCACCCGCGCGAATTTCACAGTTTCTCCAGGACCCGCGCGCTGAAGCGCGTCGCGTCGGATACGTTCTCCCACATCGCCGCATGGAGTTGTGGGATAACGACCTTCCGCACCACGAGATCCGGCTGCTCTAGGACGCTGACCCCGATGTCCACGGCGGCCTCCACATCGGCTACGACGCCCGAGTAGAGCACGATCCCTTTACCGCCGAGTCCGTCTGCGAGCCGCACCTCCACCAGGTGGACGTCGGCACCCTTGATGCCAGCGTCGGCCGCGAGGATAGCGGCGGGCACCGTGGTCGTCTCCACCACGCCCAGCGCATCGGTGGCGTCTGGGACGCGACCGCCTCCGATGGCGCGAACCACCTCCGGATGCACGTGGGGCAGAAAGATAGAATCGAGCACCGTGTCGCCGCCGATCTCCCGGCCGGCGGCCAGCGACTCACCAACGTCGGCAACGCTGCCGCCGATGAGCACTAGATACCGGCCGGGCTGGACGGTCCCGGCCTTGAGAATCCGGATGTCGGCCCGCTTGATCATCGCATCGGCGGCCTCGATGCCGATCGCGATGCTGCTGAAGTCGACTAAGGCGAGGGCGGGTTCAATCATGGGTCGCGAGGTCCCAATGGCGTCGTGGCATCACACGATCCGGAAGTTGTCTTTCAGCACACATCGGCGGATGCGACTGAAACTGATGGGATTGGTGATGCCCTCGCCGGTAGGGCTCGCGATCGTGAAGGAGCAGAAGCCTTCGCCTCCGTAGCCGAGTCCGTCGAATGAGACGCCGTTCTTGACGAAGATGCTGCAGTCCATCTCCCGGGCCATGCGGCTCAGGTTGTCGAGATTCTTGGAGTGCATGACGGCCGTGTGCCGGAAGCCGTGTTCCGCGACCTTGGCCAGGTCGATCCCGTCATTGGCGTCGCGCACCCGCACCACGGGAAGCACCGGCATCATCTGCTCCGAGAATACCAAGGGATCGTCTCGATCGACCTCTACCAGGACGAGGCGCGTCTCGTCCCCTTCGTCGATCCCGATCTCTTTCAGCAGGACGTTGGCATTCTTGCCGATGAACTCTTTGTTCATGATGCCGTGGCGGCTGGACTCGGGGCGTTCCGTGAAGATGGAGCGTTTGAGCCGATCGAGTTGTTGGCCGTCGATCTCAATCGCCCCGTGGGCGCACATGGCCCGTTTCAAGTCATCGATGACCGCGCCGACGGCAAACACTTCCTTCTCGTCGGTACAGATGATGTTGTTGTCGAATGAGGCGCCCCGTACGATGTCGCGTCCCGCCTGTTCTACGTCCGCCGTTTCATCGACTACCACCGGTGGGTTGCCGGGCCCGGCACAGATCGCGCGCTTGCCGCTTCCCATCGCTGCGCGGACGACGGCGGCACCGCCGGTGACCGTGAGCACGTTCACGCCACGATGGTCCATGAGCTGTTGCGCGGTTTCGAGGGTCGGTTCCTCGACGGCGCACACTAGGTTGGCCGGACCACCGGCCTCGATGATGGCGTCGTTGATCAGTTGAACCGTGTGGTTGGAGCACTTTCGCGCGCCGGGGTGCGCATTGAACACCACGGCGTTCCCGGCCGCGACCATGCTAATGACGTTGCACACCACCGTCGAGATCGGGTTGGTGCTCGGGATGATGGAACCGATCACGCCGTAGGGGGCGAACTCCACGACCGTCAGGCCGCCGTCGCCGCTCCAGGCGCCGGTGTCCAGGAACTCGGTGCCTGGCGACTTATTGGCGTTGAGCAGGACCTTCTCGAGCTTGTCCTCGTAGCGGCCCATCCCGGTTTCCTGCCAGGCCTCGTGCGCCAGCGGTTGGGCGTTCTCTCGCATGGCGCGGCGCACGTGGGCGATCATCTGCTCGCGCACCGATAGCGGGAGGTCGTGCAGTTCGCGGAACGCACGGCGGGCGGCGTCCACGGCGCCGGCCACATCCCCGAACAGGTTGTCGCCGTGCCGCACGGACGCCGCCGCCGGCTGGCTGGAGAGTTGTTGCGGCTCGGGCCGAGGCCCATGGCCCACCCGCTCGCCGTGCCTGAGCTCGGTCATCACCCGGTCGATCACGGTTTGGATTTGCGTGTCGTCCATGGTCAGCCGTCTCTCGCCTTATCGTACTTGAGCTCGCCGCCCACCTCGAGGGCGTCGACGATTGCCATGATGACGCCGTCACACGGTCGCTTGTCGGTCACCGTGGTCTGGCGCGCCGAACTGCCGGTGGCATAGAGCACCACCTCGCCCATGCCGGCGCCGATGGCATCCACGGCCACCCGATAGCCACCGGTTTCCTTGCCCTCCATGTCCAGGTGCGAGAGGACCAGGAACTTGAGGCCCTCCAGGGAAGGCTCCTTGTGCGTCGCCACCAGCGTCCCGACCACTCGTCCTAGTAACATGGAAAACTCCATTCACGGACCGAGCCGTCCGCGTTCCATCCGGGATCGGGCGGCCCGCTCACTCGGTCGGTCTCCGAGGAGCGGACCGCGGGGCTTCTCCTTCGGTTCACCGGCTACTTCTTGCCGGCCTTGGCCCCTTCATCCATGCGACCCAGCGGGAGGGCGCGATCCACGTTCGCATGCGGACGCGGAATGACATGGATGGCGACCACTTCGCCGACCTTCTCGGCGCCGCGCGCGCCGGCCTCGACCGCCGCCTTGACGGCAGCCACGTCGCCACGCA
>JABDII010000022.1 GCA_013003805.1 Gemmatimonadales bacterium | reverse complement strand
GAGTTCGGATGATGGCCTCGACATCCCCGGAGTATCCCCTGACGGCCACCCCGTGCCCCATGCGCTCGAGCGCCTCGATCGTGGCGGGGGTGAAGCCGTCGCGCTCGACCCGTAAGGAATCCGGGAGTGCTTGATGGTGGATGCGCGGCGCGGCCACGGCGTTGGGAAGCGACATCCCGTGGTCAATGACATTGCTGATCACATGATAGACCATCGTGATGATGCGCGGACCGCCCGGCGTGCCTACGACCATGAATAATTCTCCCTCCGGGTCGAGGACGATGCTCGGTGTCATCGCCGAGAGCATGCGCTTGCCCGGCGCGATGGCGTTCGCCTCGCCTTGAACCAGGCCGAACATGTTGGGGCGGCCCGGCGCCGTGGCGAAATCGTCCATCTCATCGTTCAGGAGGAAACCGGCACCGGTCACCGTGACGGCACTGCCGTAGCTGTTGTTGAGGGTGGTCGTACAGCTGACCGCGTTCCCCTCGGCATCCACCACCGAATAGTGAGTGGTGCTCTCGCCCGATCGGAGCGCCGGATCGAAGGCCGGGGTCGGTGTCGCGCGTTTGCGGTCGATCTCAGCCCGCAAGGTGACGGCATACGATTTCGACAAGAGACGGTCGAGCGGCATCTCGACGAAGTCGGGGTCGCCCAGGTAGGTGTTGCGATCGGTGAACGCGCGGCGCATCGCCTCGGCCTCGAGATGAATCAGCTCCGGTGTTCCAAACGGGGGCAGCTCTCCATAGCCCTCGAGGATATTCAGGATCTGCGCCAGGGTGACCCCACCTGACGAGGCCGGCGGCATTGAGTAGATCGTGTGCCCACGATACGCGATGCGGATCGGCTCGCGCCATTTTGCGCGGTAGGACCTCAAGTCCTCGTGGGTGATGAGCCCGCCCCCGCGCTTCATCTCTTCCACGATCAAATCCGCAACCCGGCCACGATAGAAGCCGTCCGGGCCGAAGTCGCGGATGTCTTCGAGGGTGTTGGCGAGATCGGGCTGGCGGAAGGTCATCCCGCGCGGTGGAGCGCGACCATCGGGCAGGAATGCAGCCCGGGAGCCGGGAAACAGGTACAATCGATCGCGGTTCGAGTCGATGGAATGACTTCGGAAGCTGTCGACCTCGAAGCCCTCACCTGCCAGCCGAATCGCGGGAGCGATGATCTGCTGAAACGGCAGACGGCCCTGCTTCCGATGCGCCTCGATCATCCCGGCGACGGCCCCCGGCACGCCCGCCGCCAGATGACCGATGACGCTCAGGTCGGTCGGGTCGCCGTCCTGATCCAAGTACATATCGCGGGTGGCGGCGAGCGGGGCCGCCTCGCGGTAGTCGAGAGCGCTCACCGATCCGTCCGCCATGCGAATGACCATGAAGCCGCCGCCGCCGAGATTCCCGGCGGACGGATGTACCACGGCGAGCGCAAACCCAACCGCCACAGCGGCGTCCACCGCGTTACCACCGGCGGCGAGAATATCACGACCGACGGCACTCGCGAGTGGGCTACCCGACACCACCATGGCGCGCGGCGCCTCGGTGACCCCTGCCTTGCCCGCGAGGGGCCAAATGGGATCGACGCCGGTGGATGGTGGAGCGGCGCACGCCGTGGCGACGAGAAGGGTGAGAAAGCGAGCGGTCGGGGGAAGGCGCACGGGGACCTCAGGCTGGAGGTTCGCTTCTGGTGAGCCGGGAAGGCTAGAGGTTGATCCTGGCGTCCGACGCCGTCTAATTTAGCCCACCTTCACGGAGATAGCTCTCCTCACCACGTGACAAAACCCGACCACGACCCGCGACTGACCGAGCGCCGGAATCCTCGCACGCCTGGGATCGATACCGCCTCCCCGCTCGAAATCGTCGACCTGATTGCCAGAGAGGACGCGGCTGTGCCCGCTATCGTCGCGGCCGCGCGGCAGGAATTGGCTCGGGCCATCGAACTCATTGAATCGTCGTTTCGCGCGGCCGGCCGGCTGGTCTACATCGGAGCGGGCACCAGCGGGAGACTCGGAGTGCTCGACGCGGCGGAGTGCCCGCCCACATTCGGGACCGACCCAGAAATGGTAGTAGGAGTGATTGCCGGCGGGCCGTCGGCGTTGGTGCGGTCGGCCGAGGGGGCGGAGGACGATGTGGCCGCAGCCCGGACGGCAATGGAAGAACGCCTCGTGTCACCCCGCGATACGGTGGTGGGAATCGCGGCCAGCGGCACGACGCCCTACGTGGGCGCCGCCCTCGAGCGGGCCCACGAACTTGGCGCCAAGACCGTGTTGATTACGTCGAGCGACCCCCCGGCCGCGCTTACGCCCATGTGCGATTTGGTCATCCCGATCCCGGTGGGCCCTGAAGTGGTCACCGGGTCGACTCGCATGAAGGCGGGCACAGCCACCAAGCTGGTGCTCAATACGCTCAGCACCGGTGCGATGATCCGGCTGGGCAAAGTGTACGGCAACTTGATGGTCGATCTTCAGGCGTGGAGTGAGAAGCTCATCGACCGCGGTGAGCGTATCCTGATGGAAACGACTGGAGTTGACCGGGCCGGTGCGCGGCAGGCGATCGATGCGGCCGATGGGAGTGTGAAGATCGCGATCGTCATGCTCCGGTTGCATGTCGATCGCAAGGAGGCCGAGGACCTGCTCGCCACACACGACGGCAGGCTGCGCCCACTGTTGGGAGACCCGCCCCCGCCCCCGCCCCCGCCAAGGCCAGCGGCGACGTCGTGACCGGATCTCCAGTTCTTGCGGTCGG
>JABDII010000019.1 GCA_013003805.1 Gemmatimonadales bacterium | reverse complement strand
CCCCCTCTACTGAGCGCGAAGGTATCCCGCAATCGGCATGCCCGCAAGGGCCGCAAGGGGACATAAAGGATCTAGTCTATAAGTTATTTTATTGCAAAGACTTAAAAGCGACCTGCAAATGTAGGCGTGCTGTTCCGTGTTGCGGTTCTGCGTCGTTCCGTGTGATTCACGTCACACTTCTGGTGGTGTTGTGACGCAACGACACCCGGAGCGACCTCCGCGCCCCACAACCTCAAGGCGATGTTGGAGATGGGTCGCACTGGGCGCCCTCTGTCCTTCCCCGCGCCAAGACGAAAGCAGCGGGGTCGGGGCTTACCCCGACCCGCTGCCACGCCTACCCCTCACGGGACGTACGGCGGCGAGTTTGGAGCGTTGTTGAGGGTCTGCGCCCCAGAGTCAAACACGGCACCGATGGCATTCCGGAACAGCACCAGAATAGCCACCAGGGCCACGGCGACGAGCGCGATGATCAGGGCGTACTCGGTCAAGCCCTGCCCGGACTCATCGCTGAGCAGCCGAGTGATAAGGGCTTTCATGAAGTGGCCTCCTTATCAGGTGGAAGGAGAAGTCAACCTCGGACGGTCTGATCGGACAACAAAACAATCCGCTCGCCGTTTCGGGTCGCGGGGCAGCTGGCTCTCTTCCTATGATAGCGCGAAGGTACCGCGCAATCGGCGCGCTCGCAAGAGACTCAGAGAACCCATCCAGTGTCGCCATACACTATTATATCGCAACAACTTAGAGGCCTATTCGTGAACCATTCTCCACAGGAGTGACCGTCGCACCGTTGCCGCTATCCGTCGAGGCTCACATCCGACGGAATCACGGCCCATGCCCGGTCTCGGGTCCAACACCCTCCCCCCCGCCCCCTCGAGACTCTGGGGCACCCGATTTGCGGAACCGAGCGTACCTTTGTCGGCGCACCTGTAGGCTCTACCCGGAACCAGAGGAGCTAGCGACCTGACAGAATCACACCAGAAGAAGTCCGTTCAACCGGCCATCTTCGATCTCGTGTTCGTCACCTGGGCGCTCGTGATCCCCTTGGTCTTCTATGGGCGGCTCGTCAACGGCGATGGTGACCTGCCGAGGCACCTGCGGCTCGGGGGCTACATGCTCGAGCATCGCGCATTGGTGCGGGAGGATTTCTTCTCCTGGACCAAGGCCGGCCAGCCATTTATCGCCTTCGAATGGCTGAGCGAGGTGCTCTACGCCAGCATCTATGGGCTGACCGGGCTGGCGGGTGTTGCCATCTTCGCCGGCTTGCTTCTCGCGCTGACCTACGCGCTGGTCTCGCGCTTTCTGCTCCGGCGGGGGGTTGATCCCCTGCTGGCCTATTGCACCGGTACCGTGGCCGCCGTCTTGGGAGGGCTTCACTGGTTGGCCCGACCGCACCTGGTGACGTTCCTCGCGGTTGTGTTGTTGCTGTTTCTCCTCGAACGCGAGCGGCCGGCCAAGCTCTGGGTCTACGGTCTCCTGTTCGTCGTGTGGGCCAACCTGCACGGGGGGTTCGCCTTCGGTCTGGTCTTGATCGGCATCTACTTGGTGGGCGCTCTGGCGGAGGCCGCTGCTCCCGGGGAACGCGCCAAGTGGCTCGGCTGGGCCAAGCACTACGGGCTGGCATTGGTAGTAGGCGCCGCGGTCACGGTCATCAACCCCAACGGAATCGGCCTGCCCGCGCACGTGGTGGGCTTCTTTGGCGAGAGTTACCTCACCGACGTCACCAATGAGTTCATGTCGCCCAACTTCCACACCTGGACCGGCAAGATCTTCTTGGCGGCCATGCTCCTTGCCGTGGGCGGCCTCGCGCTGAGCCGCAAACGCCCGACCTATCCACGGTTGTTTCTCGTCTTGGCAAGCATCGCGTTCAGCCTCATCGCCCAGCGTAACATCGCCCTCTTCGGGCTCACGGCGCTGGCTGTGTTCGCGCTCCATATCGATCCCGAATGGCGCCGGCTTCCGGCAATCGGCCGGGTACGAGCGGTCTTCGAGCGGGACGAGCACCGCCGACGTACTGGTCCATGGGCTGTAGGCATAACCATCGTTCTGCTCATCATAGCGCTCAACCGTGGCACGATCGGACCGGTCACCGTGGTGCCCAATGCGTTTGGTCCCCAGGTCTTTCCCGTGGCCGCCGTCGAGGAGGCCCGTCGTGAAGGGGTGGAGGGCAACATGTTCCACGAGTTCATCTGGGGTGGTTACCTCCTCATCGCATGGCCTGAACAACGAGTGTTCATCGATGGCGGGACCGACTATTACGGGACCGAGCTGTACCGTGAATTCATTGAGACCATTACCCTGACGCCAGGCTGGCGGGACACGTTCGACGAGCGCAACATCTCGCTCGCGCTCCTCGGCACTGGATCGGCCTTGGCCCACGAGCTCGCTCGCGACTCCACTTGGGGTGTGCGGTTTTGCGACGACAGGGCGGTCCTGCTTCAGCGCGGCTTCCCCCTGTCGGAGCATCCGGATGATGGATCTCCAGGAGACTATCACAAACTCTGGGCCTGCTATGAGGCATCCCGGGCCGGCAAGGCCACCGAATAGGGAACGAACCATGCGGCACGAGACCACATGAGCGTCACTCGCGCGCACTGGCGAGAGGTTCCCGTCCACTTCGCCCTGATCCTCGCTACCGGTGGGGTCTCCCTGGTAAGCACGGCTCTGGTCGCGATGGCCGTGGGGTCTCGCTTTTCCTTCTGGTTGGACAAGACCAGCGTGCTGCTCGCGTTCGCGCTAGGGCACATACTCCTCTGGGGCCTGCTCTGGGACGGAGCCACCTTCGTCACCTCACGACTCCTCCCCGGCCGGCAGGGGCTCTGGCGGCAAGTGGGCTTCTTCAGCTTGGGGCTCTGGCCGGTTCTGCTAATGGCACCGGCGGTCTACTTCGTCATTCAGACGGCGAACATCACGCTGATCAGTCTAACGCTGCTGGAGTCGGTGACCGCGTGGCGGGACGCGTTCTTCTGGGCGCTGGAAGGCGGGCTCTTCAACTGGGTCACGGGGCACGCGTTCCTGGTCTTGGCCTGGGAGACCCTGTATCACAGCGCCTGGACCATCGAGCTGGGCGCAGTCTTCCTGCTCTTCGTGATTGGCCGAAAGCCCGGCCTGCTGACGCGGTTCTTCGTTTCCTTTATCCTGATCTTCTACTTGGGCCGGCTGATCGGTCTCATAACCCCGGTTATGGGACCCGCATTCTATCGACCGGAATTGTTCGGGTACCTCGAGGGAACCCCCAGCGGATTGGCCATGGAATACATCGCGCGGCTGATTGCGATGAATCCAGCCGATGTGACGCTAAACGCCGCACTTCTGGGCGGTGTCTCCGCTATGCCGAGCCTCCACATTGCGATGGTGGGCCTGACCGCCTACTGGCTCGGGGTCGGGAATCGGAAGACGATGTTCTTCACCGTGCCGTGGGTCTTGACGGTCTGGGCATCAACCGTCATGCTGGGCTGGCACTACGCCCTGGACGGGGCGGGAGGACTGTTGCTGGCGGCCGGCGCTATCGCCGCGACCTCGTGGCTGGTCGGGCTTTGGCCATCCGTGCTAGGAGTGAAGACGTCCTCATCGGCCGCGGGCGCGCCCCGCGTCTCTCAGGTGCGTTCGTGACCTTCAGGCCTACGATGCCCGGGAGTCCGCTCCATGGATGAGAGCCTGTATTGGAAGTTCCTGGAGGTCGAGCGATCCCATTGGTGGTTCGTCGCGCGCCGTCAGATTCTCCTGGCATTGTTCAGGCACTACCTCCCCAGCGGGGGGTGTATCCTCGACGTGGGCTGCGCGACAGGGTACATCCTCGAGGCGGCTCAGCAAGAGTTCGACGCGTGGGGCATCGACCCGACACCCACCGCCGTCAAGATCTGTCAAGACCGCGGCTTGACCCAAGTCGTCCACGGTTCCACCGAGGATTTCTCGGCCGTCGCGGACAAACGCTTCGACGCCGTCGGCTTCTTCGACGTCATCGAGCACGTCGACGACGACCTGTCTGCTCTCCGGAACGCCCGCGAAGTCCTCACCGAGCACGGGCTCGTGATGATCACGGTTCCGGCACACATGTGGCTCTGGTCGGAGCACGACGTGATCAATGACCACAAGCGGCGTTACGTGAAGGGCCAGCTCGAACACCTACTCCACGACGCCGGCTTTCATATCGAGCAGCTTACCTACTTCAATTCCTATCTCTTCCCGTCCGCGGTGTTGGCGCGGCTCGCGCGTCGAATCATCCGAAGCGTCGGCAAGGCCGATCTTTCTATGCCGCCTCCCTGGGCCAACCGCCTCATGACCAGAGTCTTCGCGTCCGAGCGCCGACACCTCGTCCCCAATGGTCGTCCACGCGGGTTCCCGACCGGACTCTCCCTGTTGGCCATTGCCCGAAAGGACGAGGTCTAAGCTTCCCCGCGGACTCGGTGCCACCCGGTTCCGAGTGCAACTCCAATGGCAGCGAGGAAAATCACGAACCGCACCCGCTGCTCCGGCCCACCGAACGCGAATCGTAACCCGGGTCGGGTAGCCCGTTCGAGGTTCCCTTGGGCGTGACGCGGCGGGCGGGCGGGCGGGCCCGGGGCCGGTTCGGCCACGCGTTCGTACACATCATGCTGCCCGAGAGTCGCGACATACCGATAGAAAGCGAACTGTCGAGCGAAGCGTGGCTCCCGCGAGAAGTACGCTAGGTAATCGAGCCGACGCGCATCATTTCCAGACGCGTCCCGCGCCGACCCCAGCACGACTATGAGACGTGGCTCCTCCCGCTCCAAATCGGAGAGGACCGCGTCTTTGAAGGAGCGTTCCAGCGAGGATTCGGTTCCGCTTGGGCGGTAGACGAGCGGCTCCGGTTGCGTGAACTGGTCGCGGTACAACACCCAGAGAATCCACAGACTGGGATACCGCAGCGACCAGTCGGCGCCTGCGTAGGGAACGAGCGGCCAAGCCGAGCGCATGTGGTACGACAGGACCATGATCGGCTGGGCCTCCGCGCGGTCTCGCACCAGGTCGGCCAGCGCCCAAAACTCCGGAAACGGCTCGACGTTCGGTCCTCTTGGCTCCAGCACGCGCCACGCACCCACGACCACCGAGCTCACGAACACAGCGGCCACGAGCCCATAGGAGACCACGCCATAGACGCGCGACGCCAATGATGTGAGCGGGCGGGTGACGGTCGCGACCATGAGCCCGAGGAGAATCAGAGCGGTCGCAGAAGCGGGGTAGAAGTGATAGGCCCATCCTTTCCCCTGGATCGTGCCCACGAGCAACAACCCGAGCACTGCGATGGCGAGCCCTGTCACTAGCCCCGGGCGCGGCAACCGTGTTAGCAGGGCCAGGTAGGCCAGGAGTACCACCAACGGGAGCCGGGTCCCTTCACCGAACAGCAGCGTCACGATCGGCGAGTTCCGGAGGAATGCCAGGTACGGCCCACCGAGTTGGCGGACGACGTCGAGGTATTCGGGCGTCAGCGTGAGTGCCGCGACGGCGTACACTGCGAGAACGCACACCACCCACGCGTTTTCCGCACGGAGCCTGGGGGCGGTCCTCCGACTCGCTGCCAGCCACAGCTCGAGCGCAACCCAGAGCAGCACGAATTGGGGTTTGAGTGCGAATCCGAATCCTGCGAGGCCTCCGACCAGGTGGGCGTGGACAACCGGGACCGGCCGTTCCATCTGCCGTGCGATTGCCAGAAAGAGATAGGGCAACACCAGCGCGAGCATCAAATGTTCGCGCTCGCTAAACACCTCGCCGGGCAAGAGAAAGAGAACGAAGGCCATCAGGACCGTCACGTAGTGACGAAGGCGATAGTCCCGGGCGGAGAAGACTGCGCGTAGTCCAACCTGTGAAGCCAAGATTGAAAGGCCAAGCAAGCAGGCGACCCCGATCCGAAAGACCAGGAGTTCGGAGACACCGATCAGTCGCGCGATCAGGATCGGCGGGAAGTTGAAGGCGATGATGAGTGGTGGATTGATCTCCACGACGTCGACGTAGAGCTTGGCGCCGTCGAGCACCCGCCCGGCAGCATAGAGGAAAAAGGCGTTGTCCGGGTCCGGCGGCGCCACGAACTCGGCGGCCAACCCGAGGGCCGCGATGCCCACGACGATTGCAGCAATCACCCACGGCCGGCCATCGAGAGTGGTCCGGCCAGTGACGGGATTAGCCACTACCCGACGTCTCCAGGTTGGCGTCCCTCGCGCGGAGGCCGTTGACTAGGTCGCAGGTTTCCCCCAGTGCCACTTCGTGGCGAGGGCGAACGTCCACGCACCAAGCAACATGAGGAGCTGAAACATCCCGACGATGTCGAATAGCGGGGCCCGCCTCCCAGGGTGCGGCTGAAATGGTTGGTCAGCCAGGTCCCGTGGCGGCGGCCGAAGCGTACCTCCCGCACTCGGCTCAGCGACGCGCTCGTACACATCGTGCATTCCGATCGTGGTGAGATAGTGATAGAACTCCAGCTGACGAGCGAATCTCGGATCGCGGGAGAAATACGCCAGATAGTCGAGCCGCCGTCTCCCGCTCGCCGGGGTGTCGGGGGCGGTGGCGAACACCACGAGGAGTTGAGGTTGGGATCGTTCCAGGTCCTCAGTCACTGCTTCCCGAAGGAACCGTTCCTGCGACGATTCGCTGTCGGGCGATCGGTAGCCGATGGGCTCAGGCTGCCAGAACTGGTTGGCGTAGAGCACCCACATCATCCAGAGACTCGGGAACCGCATCGACCATTCGGCGCCGGTCGCGTACGTCAACGGCCAGGCCGATCCCATCGCCCAGGACAAGACCAGGATCCTACTCCCACGCGCTCGCTGGCTCACCAGGTCTTCCAGCTCCCAGTACTCCGGATGCGGCTCCACCTTGGGGCCCCGAGGGTCACTTAGGCGCCAGGCGGACACCAACATCGCACTCGCCATCACCGCCACCACCACGCCGAAGACGGCCACCCCGTAGACCCGATGAGCGAGCGACGTGAGTGGACGCCGCACCGTCACCACGATGGTGCTGAGGAGGAGGAGCGCCGCGGCGGCAGTGGGATAGAAGTGGTAGTTCCACCCTTTCTGCTGAATGGTCGCCACCACGAGCAGTCCGAGAGTCGCTACGGCCAACCCGGTGAGCAAGGCTGGCCTCGGACACTGCTTTCTCAGTGCGAGATAGGCCAGCAGCGCCACCATTGGCAGCCGCGAGCGTTCCCCGAAGAGCAGGGTCTGGACCAGCGAGTTCCGAAAGAAGGACAGGTACAGGGCGCCAAAGCGGCGGACAAGCTCGACGTACTCCGGTGTCAGCACAAAGACCGAGACGGCATACGCAACGAGCACGGCCCCAACCCACCCATTTTCCGGGCGGACCGTTGGTCGCACCCGGCTGGCGATCACGAGCCAAAGTTCGAGCAGCACCCACACCAGTGCGAAGTGGGGCTTGAGTGCAAATCCAAACCCCGCGAAAATGCCAATCAGATGGGCGAAGTGAATCGGGATCGGCCGACCCATCCGCCGCCCGACGACCAGGAAGAGGTACGG
>JABDII010000011.1 GCA_013003805.1 Gemmatimonadales bacterium | reverse complement strand
CGACCCTGCTCATGGCGCTCTATGTGTGGATCAGGGTTCCTCGCGCATCTCCTCTGCCACAGATCTACGGCGTCATAGCCGTGGCCGCGACCTACATCATCATGTACCGCATCATCTCCCGCGTCGCGTACGAGGTGCTGAAATGAGAATGCTTGCCACACTGATCGGGTTAGGTGCTCTGGCGACACCGCTCGTGGCCCAGTCATCCCCGACGAGTCTTACGATCTACAACGACGGCCGGGTGCTGGTCCGCCGGTCGGTCCCGGAGCCCGTGCCGCGCGGAGTGTCCACCCACCGGATGGCACTCGGCGCCCTCGACTTGTCGACGCTCTTCTCGCTCGATCCAACGGTCGTGATCACCGGCGCCAGCTATGACGGAGCGACCGACATGCAGAGCGTGCTGCGGCGCTCCATCGGACGCCTCCTCACGTTCCGTCGCGGAAGCGCGACCAACACGGTGGAAGCCAAGGTGTTGGGGGTCGATCCGGAGCGCTACGAGATGCCGGATGGCACGATCACGTTCAACATGCCGGGGACGCCGCAGTTTCCCCGCGATCTCGTCGTGATCAATCCAGTGGTGCGCCTGGACGTCGACAGCCGGCGTAATCGCGAGCAACTAAACCTGGGCTATTTCACGTCCGGAGGATCTTGGCAGGCCAGCTACCAGGCGATCCTGGGGGGCGACGACGCTCGGGTGTTGGGGTCGGCCGTGGTCGCGGTGGATCGGTTGAACGTCGAGGGCGCGTCGGTCCAGCTGCTGGCGGGCTCGGTGGGTCGGGCCGCGCCGATGCGAGACGAGAGCCGGTTCCAGCGCAGGATGGCGGTCGGGGCGTTCGAGGAGGGGGCGATTGCCACCGAAGAGCGGGTGGGTGAGTTCCATCTCTACACGCTGCCTGGGACGTTGGACTTGGCCCCCGGCGTCGAGACCTCCACCGCGCTGTTCGACCCGGCCACCACCGCATACGAGCGGCGCTACGTGTTGCGGGGTGTCATGCCCTACCGCGGGCCGCTGCCTCAGGTGGGCGAGATGCCCGAATCTCCGGTCGAGGTGCGCTACACCCTGACACGGGAGCGGGGGGGGGGCAACGACTTCGGCGATACGCCGCTCCCCGGTGGAGTGATCCGGCTCTACCAGGCCGATGAGGCAGGCCGGCTCCAGCTGATCGGCGAGGCCAACCTCCGGCACACGGCGGCCGGGAGTGACGTCACCGTATCGGCGGGGCTGGCCTTCGACATCACGGCGAAGCGGGTCCAGACCTCGTACACCACGGTCAAACGGGGCCGGTACACCTACGCCACCGCGGATTACGAAGTGCGGCTCTCGAATGCGACCGACCAGGATGTCACGGTCGATGTGTTGGAGGAGCGATTCGGGGAGTGGTCGGTGCTCGAGAGCTCGGTGGCGGCGGAGAAGCTGTCCTCCACGGTCACGCGCTTTCTGGTGCCGGTTCCCGCCGAGGGCAATGCCGTCTTGACCTATCAATTGAGGGTGCGGTGGTGAAGGACCTGACCATCGTCCACCTGTCGGACCTCCACTTCGGCGGTGTGGCCGATCTGGCCCAGATCGAAGAGCTCGAGCGGCTGGTTCCCACACTGGAGCCCGATGTCATAGCCTTCTCCGGCGACCTGACCCAGCGGGCGCGGCACGGGGAATTCCAACGGGCCCGGGCATTGGTCCGGCAGTTCCAGGAGACGGCCCCTACCCTGGTGGTTCCAGGCAATCATGACGTGACCTGGTGGCGGAGTCCGTTCGGCGTCCGCGGTGTCCGTGAGAAGTACGCGAAGTATCGTCAATACTTCGGTGAGGATCTGACGCCCAGGCTCGAGGTGCCAGGGATGTTGCTGGCGGGGACGCTCACGGCCTACGGAGTGGCGCTTGGTTCGTTGACCCCGAACCTGCGGGACCTCGCGGTGAAGGGTCACCTGCCGAAGTCCGAGACCGACCGGGTCACCCGGCTCTTTCAGCAAGCCGGCGAGAAGGTGTTCAGGGTCATCGTGCTGCATCACAACGTGGTGCGGGGGCAGCTGTCGCAGCGGATGGGACTCGCGCGGTGGCCGGAAGCCCACCGGCGTCTGCTCGAGACCGGCGCGGACCTCGTCCTCTGCGGACACGACCACCAGGAGGGCGCTGATCAGTTGAGCGACCGCCTCACCATCAGCACGGCCGGCACGCTCAGCGCCCGCATGCGGGGCGGACGGCCACCGGTGTTTAATCTGATCAAGGTGGATCACCAAGCCGTGCATGTACAGTTCGTGCGCTGGGAGTCGTCGGCCGGCACCTTCCGTCTGTCCGATGTCCACTCGTTCGCCAAGCGGAAGTATGAACCCGCGGGCACCAAGGCATCGGCCGCGCTCGAACGGCAGGCGGGATGACGAGTCTGACGCTTCCGCCTGATGAGTTGCTGGCCCACCGATTGACGGCGCTGGGTCTCGAGCCCACCCGCCCGATCCGCACGCATGTGAATCGCACGGTGATGGTGAGTGTGACCGAGAAGGGCGTGCTGCGGGTGCATCGCGGCTACGCGCATGCGTCCGACCGGGTGCTCCGTGCCATCGTCCGGTTCGTCACCCCGCGGGTACCGCGCGACGTCCGGGCGGCGGCACGCCGGGAGCTGTTGGCGTTTCCGGTGGAATTGTATGCCCCGCCCTCCGGCCGCCGCCGCGCGCGGGAGCGCGTGCGGCCGGGGGATGAGCCGATTGTGCGGCGACTCGAGGAGCTGCACGCCACGCTGAATCGTCGGCACTTCGGCGGCGAGCTCAACACGATTCCGCTGCGGCTCTCGGCTCGGATGCGCCGGCGTCTGGGCGATATCACCATCAATCAGCGTTCGGGGAGCCCGGCGGAGATTTGCATTAGTCGTCGCCACCTTCAGAGGGACGGCTGGAATGAGGTGACCCTGACACTCCTTCACGAAATGGTCCATCAGTGGCAGGCGGAACGCGGGCACCGGGTCGATCACGGACGCACCTTTCGCCATAAGGCTCGGGACATCGGCATTCCGCCGACAGCCGACCGGCACGTGGACCGTCAACGCGATTCTGAGGCAGTGCACCATGGCGAATAAATTCTCCGGCGTCGACTTCTACGACATGGATTCCCTCCTGTCCGAGGAAGAACGGGCGGTACGCGATACGGTCCGTACCTGGGTTGATGAGCAGCTTATGCCCATCATCGGCGACGCCTACGTCGAGGGGAAGTTTCCGGAGCAACTGATCCCGCAGATGGCCGAGCTCGGGTTCTACGGGGCGAACCTGCCCGAACGCTATGGTTGCGCCGGGCTCAACAATGTGTCCTACGGGCTCATCATGCAGGAGCTCGAACGCGGCGACAGTGGCATTCGCTCGTTCGCCTCGGTTCAAGGTGCGCTGGTGATGTACCCGATCCACGAGTTCGGGTCCGATGAGCAGAGAGACCATTGGCTGCCCCGGCTGGCCAGTGGTGAGGACATCGGTTGTTTCGGATTGACCGAGCCCGATTACGGCTCGAACCCAGCCGGATTGATCACTACGGCGCGAGAAGACGGTGACGGATGGGTGCTCAACGGCACCAAGATGTGGATCACCAACGGTTCCCAGGCGAGCGTCGCAATCATATGGGCCAAGACCGGTGAGATCAGTGATCCTGCGTCGATCCGCGGATTCATTGTTCCCACGGACACGACGGGGTTCGCCGCCCGAGATCAAAAGGGGAAGCTCTCGCTTCGCGCGTCGGACACCAGTGAGTTGATACTGGAAGACGTGCGGGTGCCCGCTTCCGCGCTCCTGCCCAAGTCCTCGGGTGTCAAGAGCCCTCTCATGTGTCTTACCCAGGCGCGGTACGGCATCGCGTGGGGCGGGATTGGCGCTGCGATGGCGTGCTTCGAGGAGTCGGTGAGCTATAGCCAGAACCGCATCATGTTCGACCGGCCGATTGCCCAGACCCAGCTCCAGCAAGAACGGCTGGCGAATATGCTGACGGAGATTACCAAGGCGCAGTTCATGACGCTCCAGCTGGGCCGGCTCAAGGACGCTGGGACGATGACGCCGTTCCAGGTCTCGTTGGCGAAACGCAACAACGTCAACATGGCGACCGAATGCGCCCGGGAGGCGCGGCGGCTCCTGGGCGCGAACGGGATTTTGGCCGAGTACAACTCCATGCGCCACATGGCCAACCTGGAGTCGGTGTACACCTATGAAGGCACGCACGACATGCATACCCTCATCCTGGGCCAGAAGATCACCGGTTTGAGCGCGTTTTGACGGACGAAGATGCCCTGGCGACGCCATCTCGGCGGCGCTAGCTTATGTCCCCCTGGCCCCGTTTTCCAGGGCAGGACTCGATGGATTACAACCCGAGGAACTGAAGTGAAACTCGCTGTGTGTCTCAAACGCGTGCCTGATACGACCGCCAAGATCGTGATCGGCTCCGACGGTGCCTCGATCGACGAGACGGGCGTCAAGTTTGTTCCCAATCCCTTCGACGAGTTTGCCATCGAGGCCGCCATTGCGCTGAAGGAAGCGGCCGGCGACGGCGAAACCGTGGTGTACTCGCTGGGTGGCGACGCCTCCAAAGAGACCATCCGGACTGCGCTTGCGATGGGGATCGACCGCGGTGTCCTCCTCCAGACCGCCGGAAGCCAGGACGGCCTGGAGATCGCGAAGGCGCTCGCGGCCGAGCTCAAGGACCAGGACTTCGACCTGATCCTGTTCGGCAAGCTGGCGGTAGACAACTACAACTACCAAGTCGGTCCGATGACGGCCGAGTTGCTTGGCCTGCCATGCATAACGTCGCTGGCACACCTGAGCGTCGCGGACGGGAAGGTAGAGGGCGAACGGGAAATCGAAGGCGGGATGGAGACCTCAACCTGCCAGCTCCCCGCAGTGCTGACCTGCGACAAGGGACTGAATACCCCGCGCCTGCCTTCGCTCAAGGGAATCATGGCAGCGAAGAAGAAACCGCTCGAGGAGAAGCCGGTTGAGCTGGGCGCGGGGACCTTCGAGGTGCTCGGACTCGAACTCCCGCCGGAACGGAAGGCGGGGAAGATCGTGGGCGAAGGTGCCGACGCGGTGCCTGAGCTCGTCAACCTCCTGCGAAACGAAGCGAAGGCCATCTGATATGTCGGTGATTCTCGCAGTCACGGAGCAGCGCGACGGCACCCTCCGAAAGGTGTCCCACGAGGTGCTTGCGGCGGCGCGCCAACTGGCCGATGGCCTCGGCGCGACGGTGGATGCCGTGGTGTTCGGGAATGGGGATGTCAGTGGGGCCGCGGAACTCGGCGGCTTCGGAGCCGACCGCGTGCTGATGGCAGACCATGCTGACTTTGCCAACTATTGTCCCGACGGCCAAGCGGTGACCCTCGGGGAGTTGGCCGCATCGGCAAGAGCGGTGGTGCTCGCAGCCAGTGCAACCGGGCGCGACCTGGCTCCCCGAGTCGCCGCGCGGCTCGGTGTCGGATGCGCCACCGATGTGACCGCGCTGGGCGTCGAAGACGGCCAGGTGATCGTCACCCGGCCGGTCTACGCAGGGAAGGCACTCCAGAAGCTCAGGCTCACCGGTTCGCCCGCCGTCATTTCGGTGCGACCCAACGTCTTTGCCCCAGTGGAG
>JABDII010000560.1 GCA_013003805.1 Gemmatimonadales bacterium | reverse complement strand
GGCGTGGTGCTCGCAGGTGTCGGCGTCGCCGGTCGGCTGGGCCATGGCGGACAACCCGTGGGGAGTGGACTCTCCAAGTGGGCGTTTGGCGCGAGTCTCGAGTTGGGACGGTTTCACCTGGACTGGGCGCATCACGCCGAGAGCGTTTTTGGCGGAGGGGTGCATCGATTCGGCGCCCGGTGGACTCCATGACACGGCGGAGGAAGGTAGCGATGGTCTTTCTCATTCTGGTAGGCGCGATCTTCGTGGGCTACGGGACGGCGTATGTGGCGAGCGAGGACGTGCGCTACTTGACCCGCGCGGGGTTCGAAGAGACCCGGATACTCAAAGCCCGGCAACCCATCGATCGCCTGGTCCGCGATTCCAGTGTGGCACCCGAAACTCGCGGGTCGCTCCAGCTCGTATTGGAGACCCGCGACTACGCTGCTTCACTCGGCCTCGCCGCCAAGAAGACCTACACCACCTTCGCCGACGTTGGCCGAGACACGCTTCTCTTGGTGCTCTCAGCCTCTCCCAAGGATTGTCTCTGCCCGTACACGTGGAAGTATCCCATCGTCGGGAGGGTCCCGTACAAGGGATTTTTCGACTTCGACATGGCACGGAAGAGTGCGGAGAAGTTGGAACAGCGCGGGTACGATACCTACGTGCGGCCGTCCGCGGCATTCTCGACGCTGGGATGGTTCAATGATCCGTTGCTGTCGACGGCGATCGAGCGAGACTCGGTTCAGCTCTCCTCGTTGGTCTTCCACGAAATCGCCCACAATACGCTGTACGTGAAGAGCGCCACACCCTTCAATGAGAGCTTCGCGCAGATGGTCGGGTATCGTGCGGCCCAGTCGTTCTTCGGTGAGCGGGGTGACACGGCTCGGGCCCAGCGGGCCCGTGACCGGTGGCATGACGAGGTCCTGCTGTCGCAGTACTACCGTGAGCTGACCGAACGCCTCGAATCGCTGTACGGCAGTGGCGTCGATTCCGCCGCCCTCGATTCCGGTCGCGCGGCCGTGGCACGCTGGTCCCGGGAGCAGTTGGAGGGTCCCTTGGCGATGCAATTCCGCACCTACCGAATCGGCCCGCTCAGCGATCGTCCGATCAACAACGCCCGGATCATCGCCGCCCGGATCTATCGGACGCGGTTGGAGCTGTTCGAGGCGTGGTTCGAACGGCATGGGCAAGACGTCGCCGCGGCGGTGCGACGATTGGCGGCGCTCGAAGCGGGTGCGGAAGGCCAGGAGGCATTTGAGCGGCTGGAGCAGGCGCTGGAGGATCCGGTGGCTACCCCGGGGGCTTCAGGAGCGCCTGATACACCGCCAGGTCCTCCGCGCTGAAGCATACGAAGCGGACCAGTTCGATCTCCGTCTCTCCCTCCGCGTATGCTCGGACAGTTCCGGTAGCGATGCGGGCCGCTTGGTCGATGGGGTAGCCGTAGGCTCCCGTGCTGATCGAGGGGAACGCAAGGTGACGGATGCCGTGGTGGTCGGCCAGGTCGAGGGCATTCACGTAGCATCGGCGGAGGAGATCGGGCTCGCCCTTCGTGCCACCGGACCAAACCGGCCCGACCGTGTGAATGACATGGGGTGCCGGGAGCCGGTACCCTTGGGTCAACCGGGCTTCCCCTGCGCGGCACCCTCCGAGTGTCGCGCACTCGGCGCGCAACTGGGGGCCGGCCACACGGTGGATGGCCCCGTCGACGCCTCCTCCCCCGAGCAGGGTCGGGTTGGCGGCGTTCACGATGGCATCGAGCTTTTCGGTGGTGATATCACCCTGCCTGGCCTCGATCCGGGTCATGGTCGGGTCCCTCCGCCACATGTCTGCTGGCCAAGTTGGCGCTCCGAGAAGGGAGCCGCCGGGAGGGTAGAGTCGCCCCCGGCAAGGCTCGCGAGAGCGCCGATTCGGTGTAACTTTCCAGTCAAAATCGAGCTGAACCCTTCGGCTGTGTGGTGAAATTCATGGATCAGACATTTGTGGATCGTGAGCAAGATCGTATGCTCAAGGAGCTAACGGAGTTCCTGGCAATCCCGAGCATCAGCACACTTCCGTCACACGCGGCAGACTGCCGGCGCGCCGCCAGTTGGGCCGCAACCGAACTCCGCTCGTTGGGGTGTCCCGTCGTCGAGATCATCGAAGGTGAAGGGAATCCCATTGTGTGGGCCGAGAGCCCAAAGATACCCGGGAAGCCCACCGTCCTCGTGTACGGTCATTATGATGTCCAGCCGCCTGATCCCTTGGACGAGTGGCACTCGCCTCCCTTCGAGCCGACCGTCCGCGACGGGAAGCTGTATGCCCGCGGGGCGGTTGACGACAAGGGCCAAGTGTACTGCCTCTTCAAGGCGTACGAAGCGGCGCGTGACGGCGACCGTCAGCCGCCACTCAACATCCACTTCATTCTCGAAGGCGAAGAAGAGTGTGGCGGCCACGCGATCGAGCAGCTGCTCACGTCCGAGCCCGAGCGAACGGATGTCGACGCCGTTTTGGTGTGCGATGCCGGCTACTACGCGCCGGGTATCCCCGCCGTGTACACGGCCCTGCGAGGGATATGCTACGCCGAGATCTCGGTTCGGACCGCGCTGAGCGACCTCCATTCCGGGCTCTACGGTGGCGTGGCGCCGAATGCGCTCGAAACCCTGGTGCGGCTCTTGTCGCAGCTCAAGGACGACACCGGGAAGATCAACATCCCGAAGGTGTACAAAGCAGTGATCCCTCCGGCCAAGTCCGAGCTCAAGGCGTGGAAGAACCTCCCATTCAAGAAGAAGCAATTCATGGAGGAAGAGACCACCACCAACACGCTCACCGGCCTCAAGGAATACTCCGTCTTCGAGCGCCTGTGGGCTCTTCCCACGTTCGACATCCATGGCATCGTGGGCGGGTTCGTCGGTGAGGGCGCCAAAACGGTCATTCCCGCCCAAGCATCGGCCAAGGTGAGTCTTCGTCTCGTTCCCGGAAACGTGTGGGAGAAGGTCTTGAAGCAGTTGGATAACGCCGTCCAACGCTTGGCCCCGGAATGGGCGGAAGTGAGCGTTCGTGCCATTCACGGGGCGGACCCAGTTCAGATGGACGTGTCAGATCCGGCATTCAAGGTGTTGGATCAGGCCTTCATCGAAGTGGTCGGGCAGAAATCGGTTGCCGTTCGCTCGGGCGGATCCATTCCGGTGGTGACACGACTCGGGTCCCGGGGCGCGCCGGTGCTCCTCACGGGCGTCGGCCTCCCCGACGACGGACTGCACGCGCCGAACGAAAAGATCAATCTCGATCAGGTGTGGGACGGCGTTCGGGTCTTCGGTCGTTTCTTTGAGCTCTTGGCCGAACGAGAAGCGACGGCCTAGGGCGAAAGGCCCTGCTCCTGATCGCCGACGGAATCGGCTTCGGGAGGCGGGGCATTGCGGGCCGCCAGCTCGTCCACTCCGATGACCGCGCGCACTGAGGCAATGATGCCGGCGACGACGTCGTCGGCCCAGTAGGGGTCGGGCCGCTGGTCCTCGGGGAGCGCGTCAGCTCGGCCCTCGAGATACTGGATGGCGGTGGTGACCCACTCACTCTGGGCCGAGGGCACTGTGGCCCACGATCCTGTCGAACGCAATTCCAATTCGGCCAACGCCCCGAGGTGATCTTCGATTCCGTCGATGACGGGGCGGCTTCGAAGTTGCCCCGCGACGGATTCGAGCATGACCCGCCGCTCGGATTCCTGTGGCTCCGGAAGCGGCACCAGGTAGTGCCGTTGGTCCGCCACCATCTCCGCGAGCCGGACGCAGACTGCTCGGATGGCCGGTGTGAGCGATTCCGGCGCCTCCTTGGCCCAGCTCGACGCAGCCTGCAGTATCTCCTTGACCGTCGAATCGGCCTGGCCCTTGGCGGGGGGATCCGTCTGCTTGGTCATGACACTGAGGATGACGGTATGCGGGCTGAAAGGCTACGCCTCACGCCGAGCCGGCCCTATCGGTCT
>JABDII010000532.1 GCA_013003805.1 Gemmatimonadales bacterium | reverse complement strand
CCGTAGAAAAGAACTCGCCCCGGCCGTGGCGAAAGCTCCCGGTCAGGCTGCTCATCCCTGAACGATTCCGGCCGGGCCAATTGAGATAGAGAGTCCAATTCTCCGCTTGGGGGTCGTAGTGTCGGAGGCTGAACCCGCGAATCCCATGCCCTTCCACCTGCTGGTCCCAGAGCTCGAGGATGGCCTTGCCGTCGAGCACCCGGTAGATCTTCGCCTTGGCGCGGTGGGTGTCCTTGAAGGAGTGGTCGCTCTGCATGACGCGAAGGTTCACGTCCCACTCCCCGACCCAGAAATCGAATTCCCGATCCTTGGACCCGGTCCAATCCGATCCGATGGTTTGCTCCGTCTGACTCAAAGCGGGCTCGACCCAGAGGACGAGGACACACAAGGCAAGCGCGCTCGTGATGAAGTGACGCTTCATGTTCGACCTCTCCGAGTGAAGGCGGTTGCGTGATGGAACATCGCGGTTTGCTGTTGCGGTGAATGAGCCAATAACAACGCCTCACGCGTTCCAACGGATCCGTCCCAGATAACCCTTGGGCAGGTGGGCGTCCACTGAGCGACGCCTAATCCACAGGGCGTAGGGGTACGGGAGGAGTTTCGGGGGGGGGGCGGGGGGAGGCACGCGCCGTGATCCATCTCAGCGCTCGACCCGAGTGCTCGGTGTCATACGCTTGGTGAACACCATGCCGTCGAGGAAGCGGGTCCAATCGGCGTACATCTCTCGGTATCCAAGTGGCCGGGCGACGATGGGCTGCCGCAACCAATCCCCGTTGGCCGCGGGGTTCCGAAAGTCGAGGACGGCAAACTCCAAACCGGCCCGTGTCATCAGCTCCTCAAGCGATCCATCGCTGGACCTGCCGATGTCTCTCGGCGACTGGAAGAACATGCCTGCCGTTCCCTCATAGGCCGTGAATCCGAGCGAGTACACTTCAGTGCCCAGAGCTTTCCAGACACGCTCCCCCAACGTCGGGACCTGATCGTAGATGGTCTGGATATCCACGATGCCCGATTCGAGTTCGCTGAGGCCACGCGCAATATGTGACGTGGCAGCCCATACCACGATACGCTTGCCGGGGTAGCGCATTCGGGCAAGCCATAGAAGGTTGCGCGTCATCTGCGCCTCGCGAATCTCGGCATCGTCGGGCCGTGGCCGGAGATCCGAAGGATCTACCAACCAGACCATCGCCGCATAGGCGTCAAGGCTCTCGAGTACCTGGCGCCAAAAGGCCTTGGTGCGGGCTTCGATAGGAATGTCCTGCCGTGACAGCGTAGCTTGCATCCAGCCGATGACCGCAGCAAATCGGTCTTGGGCCAAACGGGGCGGGAGCGGCTTCGTGCCTCGCACAAAGTCCTTGGTGGCGAGATCGAGCAGCAGGGACGTGAAGTGCCCCCAATCGGGCGCATGCTGCTGTCCGATTCCCAACTGATTCAGCAGATGGGTAAGATCCGCCACTAAGGATTCGCGCGAGGCCGTCCCACTCATTTGAATGTCGAAGCCTGCCAGCTCGAGCGGCCTCTTGGACTTCGCATGCATCGCGAGGTATTCGACCAGAGGTTCTACCTGCTCGCTCCCAGCCCAAAGCGAGAACAAGCCTCGAGCAATCGCCCGCGAAGGTTCCTCACCCCGGGCGAGTGCTTCCCAGGCCTTCCATATATCATAGAGCCCGCTCTCGAACGCGAGCACATCGAATCCCATTTCCTGATGCAGGAACTTGATCAGCCGCGTCTTGGCGAGAAAGGTGGCCCCGTCGCCGTGAGATTCCTCCCCCAACATGACAATACTCGCCTCTCCCAGAACATCCTTGAGCGGCTCGAGATCCGTCCAATCCTCATCCGCGGGCGAGACCGACCGTAGCTGGATGGCGTGCTCCCGAAGCCAGACAACTCGAGGGTCTAAGCGCGTGGCAGCCGAGGATGGGACGCTGTCACCTTGCCCGCTGACTGCGGGTGGAGAGACCAGGATGCCAGCTAGGATGACTCCTATTGCGAGGATATCCCTGAGGATGTTGTGCCAACGCATGCTTGACCCCCACGGAAATCCGAACGCAGCCACAAGCTTCACCGGGACACTGTCATTATGAGCAGAAGAAGGCTCGAATCTCGAAACCTACGTATGTCGAGCGCCGTGGGTGTCGGATGGCTTTGTCGTTTCAGACTGGCACGATCGTGGAATTGTGGTCTTAGTCGCGAAACTGCTCGCCATAGCCGCTCCGATCCAAGAACGCCGGGTAGTCGGTAATCGCAAGGATCTCGCGGACCGACCGGGCGGTTCCGCCGGCTCGACGATCATAGGCCTCAACGATTCGAGATCCCATGGCATACCCGAGATCACGTGGCTGGTCCGGGTTGGCGGGTTCTTGCCACAGCCAATCCCCCATGTCGGTCCCCAGCATATCCTTCCGGAACGCGGCCCAGAGCTCGCGTTCATGCTCCCGGAGGTAGTTGCGGGCCAGGTTCTTGTGCGGGCTCCCGCCGGTGACACGCTCCGAGAAATACATGGCCACGCCCTCCCGAATCGAGAGGGCCAGCAGCGTGCGCTTCTCGCCTGAGAAGATTTCGAAGTAGCGCTCCCCCAAGGCGGAGAGCTGTTCCATGTGGACCATCTCATGCACCAACGTAGCGGCCAAGTGCTCACGGATGGAGCTCGGAGTCTTCTTCTCTATGGAAATGATCGGTCCTTCCACCGAGCCGGATCCAATCCCGCGGTGACCACCCACCAGATAGTAGGTTGGGGGAAAGACTGCATCGGGAATCACGCGACGGAGCTCGGCGTATGCCTTCCGGAACGCGTCCTCCATTTCCGTCAGTACCGTGAGATTGCCCGGGATCGCAGCGTAGCTCCTGGGGTGCTTCCGTATGGCTCCGACGAGGCGGTCGAGCGTCAGGTCGTACTTCTCGACAAACATGCGAAGCCCGGGCGACGCGAGGTCGAGGTATTCACGTTGGAGCACCTCGCTGGTATCGCCACCAGCGGATATGAGCTCGAGGGCGCGCGCGAAGCGCTGCACGTCGTCGTACACGAAGACGGCTTTCGCCGGGTCGGATACTACATTCTCGGTGAGCTGCGTCTGGGCCTGGACATGGGAGCCCATGCCGAGACTGAGAACGCCGAGGAAAGCTGATATGGCGGCGATGTTGTTCATAGAGATCCCCAATGAGCCACTCGGTTCATGAGACTCTGCGAGTTCGATTCTCCTGTGAATGGGATACTGGAATCGGGCGCAACGTTTACAGGGTAGCGCCCTCGGGTCTCTCTCCGAGGAACCGGAGAAGTCTGCCCGCGAACTCCGGGTGGTCGGAGAACCGCTCCCGCACTGCATTGGCGTAGAATTCCCGCAACGCCTGAGGGTGATCATACGACTGCTCGATCTCGAAGACTCCAACCGCATTCTTACACCACCCCTCGTTCGCGTCGATCTCGAGGAATTGCGCCATATCGCGGAGCGTCGGTGCGGTGAACTCGTGAGCAAAGAAGCTGAAGAAGCGGTCGGGGTAGCGGCCGTGCAATTCGAGGAACCAACGGAACTCATCGAGAATGGCCAGCACGACGCGTTCGATTGGCGCCCGAGCATCGAGCCCGCGGAACCGGGACGCATGTCCGGTCTTCAGATTCGACGCGGCGCAGTCGAGTGGGTTTCTGATCGGCATGAGGAACCGGAGCCCTGGGTTCTCTTGGAGTAGGTCACCCAGGTCCACCCCGTACTGGCGAATGTGATTCGCGACTGCGAGCGACTCCTTCCAGAAGACCGAGTGGATCACGTCCTTCACCGGGCTCGCGCCGTAGGCGGCACGATACATATCTCTCAGCTTGGGGCTGCTCGCAAACGCATGGGACAGCGTGATCGACCCGCCGTAGTCGCCCCGTCGGCCGCCGCGCGAGATCTGAATGGCATAGCGCGTGAAGGCATCGAACGTCGCCGGGTCGGGGTAGCGGATGAAATCGAGCCGGCGGCGGTTGAGGATTCGTGACCCGGCATGGTTCAGCACCTGGCAATGCGGATGAAGGGCCAGGATGGCGGCGGTAATGGTCGTGAGGTTTCGGTAGGGGCCCAACGCCACACAGACGGTGCGCAGCTCCCGCGTGTCGACTCGGCGCGAGCGCAGAAGATCCAGCTCTCGTCGGGCCGCGAGCCTCAGGCGCATCATGAACGTCGGTGCCCCGGTTGGCGACGACGAGCCCAGACGGTCATCAGTCGGTCGTCCGCGCCAAGTACTCGTGACCCTTCCAGGTCAGGCGGATAGGACGCGGGCGAGTCCGGCCGTCCTCGCTCACGCCGTGGCTCGAGGCGGTGATCATCCCGGCTTCGTTCAGCAAGAGCACGTGGTAGGCAACGGCGTCTTCGCTGTAGCCGTCCAGTTGGAGATCGATGGGCGCATCGCTGAAGTCGTAGGGCGCGGCCTCGATAGTCTCGAGAATGCGTGCCAGCAGGACGGGATCTCGCTTCATGTGACCTTCCTCCGTTCACGGTCCCCGACGTAGCCGCTGGTGGTTCCGCTTGCATGATGATGGAACAGGACTCGATCCCTTGCTAGGCCCGTGGCCCAGAACCACGACGCCGAAGAGGCGCTGGCCGGATTCTCCCGATGGTAACATCTCCGGATCGTGGATGGCGCGCTTCCTCGAAACGGGCAACGCTGGCGTCGCCGAGATCATTCTTCCCCCGCTATGAGCGAACGATGGGTGGCACCAAGCACGAGCGGCATCCCAGCGGGACGCCGCGCTACCCCCTTCCTGCTTCATGCCTATCTTCTCCCCCCTGAGCCATTGCCCCGGAGCACTGCAACTCACAGGGTTTCACGCGCCGCTTGCCTCACCACCAGCGCTTGCACTGTCAGGCGAATCGAGCTTCCGAAGGCGGTGATAAATGAAAACCGGACAGCCCAAGTAGGTTCGTGGAGAACTGTCGCGATCGATCACGAGGGAGTTGGCCGAGTAGTACCGAGCAAGACGGCGGCGTGATTGATACAAGGTGTCACCGATCCATCCGGGAATGCGAGTGCCGGTGAGGGAGTAGAGCCATGTATTGAGAATGGCGCGCACCGCGTAGACTCGATACTTCCATGATGGCGCCGCGAAAAGATAGCGGAGGTAATAGCCTGCACCGTGGTAGACCACGTCTATCCGACCCGACGGCCTGAGCACGCGTGCGCACTCGCTGATTGCTACCTGCTCGTCCGTGTAGGGAATAACGACCTTGCAGATCACTCCATCGACGCTCTCCTCCTCCAAAGGGAGGCTCTCTGCCTTGGCTTGATGGACAACCAACCCCCGAGCACGAAGAGCCCTCACCTTTACGGGATCAGACTCCACCCCGATAGCGCGGCACCCCTTCGAAACGAGCTCGGCGAGCTGTTTGCCACTCCCGCACCCCACGTCTACCACCACGTCACCGGGAGGAAAGTCTGTAAAAGAGTAACCGGCGAGATCAAAGCCGGCCCAGAAGTCAGTCTCGGATGCCCCCACTATGAACGAATCCTCGTCCGAAGAGCGAGTACCGGCCTCATCTACTTGCTCAACAACTGCCGCCTCAGCATCGTCATCCGCCGTTTGACCGAGCCGTCATGGTAGCGCTCGCCCACCCGAACGATCGTGCCGCCCAGAATGCCTGGATCCAGGTGATACCTGGCAATGACTTCCTTCCCCGAGGCCCGCTCGAGGGCTTGCCGGATGGCCTCCTCCAACTCCGCGTCGGGCTCGCGCGCCAGCGTCACCTCGGCCCGAAGACGATTGAACGCCAGGTCTACCAGTGCTAGGTACTGGCGGGCCATTTGGCGGAACAGGTGCTGGCGGCCGCGTTTGACCACGGCCTGCAAGAACAACACGAACTCCTTCGGCGCATGCGGCAGTGCGTTGGCCAAGATCCGCGCCTTTTCGTTCTTGGTGACCCGGGGGGAGGCGAAGACCATCTGTGCAGTGGGCGAGGCCTCTACCGCCCCGGCCACGGCGTCCAACAACACGGCGTACTCCTCGAGCTGATTGCTCTTCTTCCCCAGCTCGTAGAGGGTTTCCGCGTAGTTCTGCGCGATGGTCTCCTGGCTCAATGCCGGGTTCCTCCGCGATTCGAGCGTCGAGCCTCAAGTGTCTTCAGGTAGCCCTCCACCAGCCGCCGGTCGGCATCATCGCTCAGCCGCTCCTCGATCAACTTCGACGCCGCGGCCAACGACAGGTCGACCGCCTCGGCGCGGAGCTGGACGATGGCCTTGTCTCGCTCCGCCGCGATGTCGCGGCGGGCTCGCTCCAGCAGCGCATCCTGTTCCTTCTTGGTGCGCTCGACTGCCAGGACTCGCTCCTTATCGGCCGCCTGCTTGGCCTCGCCAATCAGCTGCTGCGCCGAGGTCCGGGCTTCGGCCAGCAGCTGCTGATTCTCCTCCGCGAGCCGTTCCGCCTTGGTGTTGGCCTGTTCAGCCTTGGCCAAGTGTTCCCGGATCGACCGCTCCCGCTCCTCGGTGGCACGAACGATGGCCGGCCACGCATACCGCTTGAGCACGAAGAACAGGGTGATGAAGACGAGCCAGGTCCAGAAGAAGATGCCGAAGTTCACCTCGAAGGGTGATGCCGGCGCGCCGGCCTCCTCGGCCAGGAGAAGCAGTGTCAGCATGTCTCCCCGCATCGAAGTCGTCGACTATCCGAGGAAGTTGAACAAGAGGGCGAACACGAGCGCGATGATCGTGGCGCCTTCGAGCAGCACCGCGATGAGCAGCGCCGCGCCGCGGATCTCGCCCGCCGCTTCGGGTTGGCGAGCGATGGCCTCTGCCGCCTGTCCGCCAATCCGGCCGAGGCCGATCCCGGCCCCGATAATCGCGAGCCCGAGGGCCAGTCCTGCCCCGAAGAGGGCATAGGTGTTCCGAGCGGCATCGACCACGGCCTGATTCTCGGAAATCTCCTGTACCGCAAGCAACAGGTCCGTCATGTGAGGGTCCTCATCGGTTCACGGGAGATTCGGTGTCTACCGCGCTCACCCGGCCGGTAATCGCTTCTCCCTGAGCGATTCCTCCAGGCGACCCGCCAACGGCCCTAGAGGCCAGCGGGCTTCCCCGGCCACTCGGCCGAGTACTGTGGAGACGGCGCGGAGCGCGCGGGCCGTCTCCTTGTCGCTAGTGCTCGTGCTGCATGAGGCCTATGAAGACGGCGCTCAGGAGCGCGAACACGTATGCCTGCAAGAAGGCGACGATCAACTCCAACAGCATGATCCCAACCACGAGCGCCGCCGTGATGATGCCGATGCCCCAGTTCCAAACCGCGAGGTCGCCGAACAGAAAGATGATGCCGAACAGCGATAGGATCACGAAGTGGCCGGCAGTCATGTTGCCAAAGAGACGGACGGCCAGCGCAAACGGCTTGACCAGCTTGCCCAGGATCTCGATCGGGGCCATGGCGATGGTAAGCACCGCACCACCAACTCCACTCACGCCCGGCATCTTGGGGAAGATGGTCCGCATATACCCGCCGGGCCCGAGCTTCAAAAAGCCGGCAATCTCAATCACAAAGAACACCAGAATGGCGAGCGCGCCGGTGACGGCCAGGTTCCCGGTCGGCGTCGACCCCCACGGCACCAGGCCGAGCAGGTTGGAATACAAGATGAAGAAGAAGAGCGCCATGATGAGCGGCGCGAACTTCGCCCCGTCGTGCCCGATGTTGGCAATGGCGATCTCGTTTCGCACGAACAGCACGAACGCCTCGATCGCGTTGGCGTAGCCGCGTGGAGCCCGAGTACCTGCACGTTGCCGCTCGAGCTGCCGGCCGGCGAGCTTCATGGTGAGAAACACCAGGAGCGCCGCCACGATCATGAAAAACACGTGCTTAGTCGGCGAGAGATTGACCGTCCACGTCCCGATGTGCAGATCCGGCCACCGGGGCAGGTGGATGGTGAACAACGGCTCGAAATTGACCGTCCACGCGTCCGCCGTATGGTGGAGGAGCACCTCACCGATATCGAGTTCGTGGCTTTCCTGAATCATCGAAACAGCCGTGTCTCCATGAACAAGAGCGGCACCAACACGCCCAGGAATCCGATTGCCGTCGGAAGCGGCAGGAAGACGTCACGCCAGAGCGCCACCAGCACGGCGAAGAGGATCACTCCCCCGAGCCGGAGTGCCATCCCGTAGGCCCAGCGCCGGAGCAAGTCCCGATCCGGCGCCTCCAGCACCGGGCGAACCAAGGCGCTCGCGGCCAATTGGATCGCCGTCGCCAGCAGGCCAAACACCAGAGCGGGGACGATCGCGGCCCGGCCCCAGACCAGGAAGACCGTTCCGGTCACGACGCCCGTGAGGGCCAGCCCGAGCCAGAGGACGGTCACGACCCTCCCTCGCGCTTCCGCTTCCGGGCCTCACGGTCCTTCTTCGCCTGTCGGCGCTTCTTGTGCTTCGCCTCGTCAGCCTGGAGCTTCCGGTACACGTTGAGGAAGCTCAGGGTGGCTCCACCCAACGTTCCGACGATGGTGAATAGCGGCATGAGGCCAAGCCACCGGTCGATCCAAAACCCAGCCGCCATGAACAGAATAGTCCCGCCGGCGAAGGTCATACCGAGGGAGACATACTTGTATCCCTCGCCGATTTCCCGGCCGTGGCCGGACTCTGGCTCCATAACTGGCGGCAAACTACCCGCTTGTGAAAAAAATCGCAAGCAAATTCCGACAACCCTTGCAGGAATTCACGATCGTTTCATAGAGAAACGTTTTGGCCAGCTGGTCCACCTCAAACCAGCGTTCCGAGCCAGAAACCGATGTGCCGGCCGACGAGTCGCACCGTGCGGGGC
>JABDII010000202.1 GCA_013003805.1 Gemmatimonadales bacterium | reverse complement strand
CCCGCGATCCGTTTGCCGCGCTCGACGCCAAGTTCCTCACCGCACTCGGCCAACATGTCGGTGCCGCGCTCGAGAATGCCGATCTCTATCGCAGTCTGGCCGCACGAACCACGGAACTCGAAGACCTCACCACCCGCATGCTTCACCAATACGAGGGAGAGCGTCGGCGGCTGTCCCGGGAACTCCACGATGAAACGGCGCAGGTACTCTCAGCGGTCAAGCTGCAGCTCGGATTGATGCGAGAGCGGGCGTCGGAGGAACAAGTTCCCCGCATCGACCGGGTGCTCGAATTGGTCGACGCCGGAATCCAAAGTATCCGAAACGTGACCGACGTGTTGCGACCGCCACTGCTGGATGAACTCGGGTTAGTGCAGACAGTCCGGGCACTCACGGAGGATTTCAGCGATCAGAGCGGTCTCGATGTCCGACTGCGGTGCCCTTCTCATCTTCCGTCGCTGGGCGAGGACGCTGAATTGGCCATCTTTCGTGCGGTGCAGGAAGGGCTCGCCAATGTGGGCCGCCACGCCGATGCGAACTCCGCGGTTGTGACGATGGCAGAGGACGACGGGTGGATACGTGTTTCCGTGCGAGACGACGGGCGGGGGATTCCACCCGGCCAGCAGTTCGAGGCGTTGGAACGAAAGGGACATATGGGACTCACCGGCATGCGCGAGCGCATTCTCGCTCTGGGAGGCACCGTCTCGATTGTCACGCCCCCGGAAGGGGGTGCCGTCCTCGACGTCCTGCTCCCATGCGACGGGAACGAGGAGGCGGGGTGACGAACGGGCTGATTCGGGTTCTGATTGCCGACGATCATGCGCTGGTGCGCGAAGGTATCCGCCAGGTGCTGGCCGACGTGGAGGGGTTCGACATCGTGGCGGAGGCCGGGCGGGGTGATCAGGCACTGGCGTTGGCGCGGGAGCATACGCCGGACGTCGCCGTGCTCGACATCACCATGGAGGGCGGGTCCGGATTGGAAGTGGCGGCCCTCCTCCGGCAAGAGCTCCCGGCGACTCGGGTCTTGATCCTCAGCATGCATGATCACGCCCAGTATCTGCTCCAAGCCGTCATGTCCGGGGCCCACGGGTACGTGCTCAAGGATGGGCAACCGGGCGAACTCCGTGAGGCCGTCCGAGCTGTCTCCGAGGGACGCACGTTTTACAGCCCCCCGGTGGCCGACAAGCTCACCGCGGCGCTTCGCGGGGAACTCGAGGAACAGCAACGCAGAAACTCGCTCGACCTCTTGACCGCCCGTGAGCGTGATGTGCTCAAGCGAGTCGCGGACGGATCGACCAGCAAGGAAATCGCCGCAGAACTCGGCATCAGCCCACGCACCGTGGAGACGCATCGCGAGAGTCTCATGCGGAAGCTCGGTATCAGAAACGTGGCTGGTCTCACCCGCTTTGCTCTCGAATCCGGCCTGACGGACGCCTGACCCTCCAGAGCACCGGCGCTCCGTAGTTTCCCCCATCGCCGGTAGGTGTTTTTCCGAATACCTTAGTCGCCTTTCCTCTCCTACCTTCTCGGTCAGGTTTTGCCTCGCCGCCCTCTGGGGGCGGCAGTCGCCCGCCTCACGGGCAATCATTCACCACATCAGGTGTGACGATGCTCCCCTCTCAGCGCATTCCGAGGATGTTCCCCGCTCTCGCTCTCTCAGTCGGCGTTCCGTTCGGCCTGGCCACGGTGAAGCCGGTCGAGGCGACTTCGGTTCAGCAAAGCCAAGACACGACGAGACCCGATCGGCCCCCAATCGCGGTCGAAGAGTTGGTGGTCACTGCGACACGGACCCCTACCAGCGTGTTCCAGATACCGACCCCTGCCATCGTGCTCGGTGCCACGACCATCCGCCAGCTGGCGCCCAACACGGTGTCCGATCTGTTTCGCTCTCTTCCCGGGCTCGGCGTGAGCGGCGTCGGCGCCGCCCAGGTGCGCCCGACGATTCGGGGCCAGCGCGGGCAGCGGATTCTCCTCCTGGAGGATGGATTGCGGCTCAACAACTCTCGCCGACAGCAGGATTTCGGCGAGGTCCCATCGCTGGTGGATGTCGCGACTCTCGGACGTGTCGAGGTGGTGCGGGGTCCTGCATCCGTGCTGTACGGCACGGACGCTATTGGCGGTGTGGTGAACCTGATCTCGCGGACGCCGACCCAAGAGGGAGTGCATGGAAACCTGGGCTACCGCTACAGTACCCACGACGAGCAGCACAAGGGTGTTGCCACCCTGCTGGGCCGGACAGGACGGCTGGGATTTCTGGTGAGCGGGACCTACCGCGATGCCGGCTCCTACGATGCGCCCTCAGGGTCCTTCGGCAACATCTCGCTCGGCGACGATGCCCGCGTGAACGATACCGGCGTCCAGGATGAGAGCATCGAGGCGTTGCTGAGCTACGACTTGAGCGCTGGGCACGAGGTGTTCATCAAGTACAAGCGGTACAGGGCCGATACCACGGGCTTCGGCTACGTCGATCCCGCCGCGTATGCCCCGTTTCTCCCGCTGATCCAAATCACGTACCCGGAGCAGCGCTTCGATAAGTTCAGCGCGGGCTACCACAGCTCTGATCTGGGTACGCCACTCGCGGACAAACTCGACGTGTCGGGGTACTACCAGGACAACGAGCGGGACCTCGACCTGGGTATTTTCTTTAAATTTGGCGGTGGTGCTCCCCCAGGTGCGGGCGTCGTGATCCAAAACCAAAACTTCTCGGATCTGGAGACGTACGGGTTCCGGCTCGAAGCCACCAAACTCATCGCCGGCGCGCACATCCTGAAGTACGGTGTCGACCTGTTCCGCGACAAGTCAGATAACACAGACCGAACCGAGAGCGCCGTCGTCGGATTCGGGCCGCCGATGCCCGAAGTCGACAGCACGCCGCAGGTTCCGAATGCGACCTTTCGGAGCCTTGGCGTCTTCGCCCAAGGCGATCTCCGACTGGCGGAGCGTCTCTCGATCATCGTGGGCGCGAGATTCCAGGATATCCAGGCATCCACCCGTACCACCCCTGGCATCACCGACCCGCTGGTGTCGAAGAGTGACAACACGATTGTCGGTGCGGCGAACGTCATCTATGGCCTCACCGACAACCTCAACATCATCGGGGCCCTCGGCCGCGCGTTCCGTTCCCCCAACCTGGTGGAGCGATTCTTCAGCGGGCCCACTCCGGAAGGCGCCGCCTTTCAGGCTCCGAATCCAGACTTGGAGGCCGAAACCAGCCTGAACATCGACGTGGGGCTCCGGTATGAGGATCGACTGGTGAGCCTGGAGGGTTTCTTTTTCCGAAACGAGATCCGGAATGGAATCCGGATTGCGTCGACGTCGGATACGATCAACATGCTCCCGGTGTTCCAGAACGTGAACGTCGACAAGCTACGCTTCACCGGCGTGGAGCTGGCCGGAAGCGTACGATTGCCAGTCGGCGTATCCGTCCACGCCAACTACACGCACCTGTCGTCCAAGGACGTCTTGAACCCGCTCATCCCCGTGGGTGAGACATTTTCTGACAACCTGACCGCGCGAGCGCGGTACACTGAACCGCAGGGGCGTTTCTGGGCGGAGTACGCGGTCCGGTATAACGGTGATCAGAAGGATGTCGCCTTGGGCACGAATCCCGTAGGTGACGTCCTACCCGCGTTCACCGTCCACACCGCTCGAGCGGGCGCAACGCTCTTCCGCCAGGGCCAGTTCACGCAGCGCGTCGCGGTGACTCTGGCCAACTTCACCAACGCGCTGTACGCCGAAACCGCCAATGCCAGTTTCTTCCGCCCCGAGCCGGGCCGACATCTGCTCATCACCCTCGACACCAGCTTCTAGAGAGAGGTTGGGCCCAGCGATAGGAGCGCCACGATGTGGCACACAGGCTTCCGATCGAAGGGTTCTCGGACCCCAATTTGAGCCTTCGTCTGTACCACGGCGGGTGCTAACTTTACGGTCCGGCGCGGCGGCGCTCGCGCGCCGGGCCCTGCTTGTCCCAATGCCGACTCCGAGGATCCCATATGGCCCAACCAGACATCGCCCAGCGCGTCCGGGACCTGAAGAACGCCTTGAGTTCGATCGAGGGAGAACTGAAGGGCGGAAACACTCTGCCTGAAGGGCTGGAAGAGTTCAAGGCCGTGGTCGACAGCGTACGGCTGAGCGTATGGGCCATTCTAAGCGGTGCGAAGGCCGACGATTACCAGGCGTTTATCAGCGGATTCCGGCTCCGCCGCGGGAGCGATATCTGCCGTCAGATACTTGGCGACATCGAATCGGGGGCACTCCGGCCGGAGAATCCCGACTTCGGGGACTTCAAGGGAACCGTGGAGGAGCTTGCGAGCGCACTCGCACGTACGGTGAATTCCTGATACGGAGGTGCCTCGTGGGCGGACTCGGGAGCGAGCCTAATCCCTTACGCGTCGCCGTGGTCGGTTCCGGCCCGGCGGCGTTTTATGTCACTGAAGACTTGTTCAAGCGCTTGGGTTCCGGTGTCAAGGTTGACATGTACGAGCGCCTTCCGACGCCGTTCGGCCTGGTACGGTTCGGGGTGGCGCCAGACCACCAGAAGATCAAGACGGTGACCCGGGTCTTCGAGAAGGCGGCGGCGAATCCGGGCTTTCGATTCTTCGGCAACGTCGATATCGGCTCCGACATCGACCTCGCCACACTCCGCCGTCACTACCATCAGATTTGCTTTGCCACCGGTGCCCAAACGGATCGCCGCCTCGGGGTTCCTGGAGAAGACCTCGAACGCAGCCACGCGGCAACCGAATTCGTGGCCTGGTACAATGGACATCCGGACTTCCGGGATCGGAGCTTCGACCTCTCGGTCGAGCGGGTGGCCGTGGTGGGGGTAGGCAATGTCGCCGTCGACGTGGCCCGAATTCTCTGCCGCACCATGGAAGAGCTTGAAGCCACGGATATCGCGGATTACGCGCTCGAGGCGCTCGAGCAGAGTCGCGTGCGAGAGGTGTTCGTGGTGGGACGTCGCGGCCCGGCGCAGGCTGCTTTCACCAATCCCGAGATCCGTGAGCTCGGCAACATGCCCGGTGCCGATCTCATCATCCCCGAGGATGAAGCCGTGCTCGATCCACTCAGCGAGTCGGACCTTGCGGGCACGGAAGATCGGGACCTCAAGAAGAAGATCGACATCATCCAGAGCTTTGCCGGTCGTGCTCCGGCCGGGAAACCGCGGCGCCTCACCCTGCGGTTCCTGGTATCGCCGGTGGAGTTGATCGCCAACGAGGCCGGTCAGGTCGGGGGAATGCGGCTAGTGAGAAACCGGCTGCGGCGGGCGGATGATGGCCGTCTCCGTCCGGTCGCGACGGAGGAAACCGAGGTACTGCCGGTCGAGTTGGTGTTTCGCTCGGTGGGGTATCATGGCGTGCCCGTCGTCGACCTCCCGTTCGACCAGAAGGCCGGCATCATTCCGAATCAGGCCGGCCGCGTGATGAACGGAGGGACGCCAGCGAACGGGCTGTATGTCAGCGGGTGGATAAAGCGCGGCCCAAGCGGGGTGATCGGCACCAACAAGCCGGACGCGAAGGAGACCGTCGCCTGCATGCAAGAAGACATGGTCGCTGGGGCGACGCTCGACCCACCCGAGGCAGACGCAGGTACGATTGAGGACCTGCTCCGGACCAGGGGAATCCGGGCCGTGTCCTATGCGGATTGGCGGAAACTGGATGAACTGGAGATCGAGCGGGGACAGTCGGCAGGCCGCCCCCGCGTCAAGTTCACGGACGTCGAGGAGACACTGGCGCAGTTGGATCGGTGAGCGCCGTTCCCACCGACCCTCCCACAGTGAGTGTGTCGAGCTGGACCGGCTGGGCACGGGTACCCTCGGCAGATGCTTCGATACCGATATCGAGCACCCGAGCCGGCGCACCGGGAATGACCTCCCGGTGCCTTCCGACCCAAAGTGTTGTGGTGAGTAATGCTCCAATGAGGACTAGGCTGAACACGGCGATGGCGAGGGCAATCCCTCGCTCGTTCAACGGCTGAACAGTCCTCACGGATAATGCTCCTTCCGGTTTGGCTGTCCCCCAGTTGCGGCTCACTTCGAGGAGGAAGGAACGGCAACTTGGTGGATACCGTCCCTGCGGGCAACCCTGCATTTTTATACACCCATGACCAAGAATCTGATGTGATCTTCTCTAATTAATTGTAAATACAGTATTTAGATGATTCACGACAGGCTGCATTCTCGATGGTCTTGTAATGATATGATACAGTCCTTGTTGATGGCCGGTCCGCCACTCCGCGCGCGACTGGCCCTTGAGCGGTCTACACAAGTACCTTCGCGTGCGAGACAACAACGAGGTGTTCATGGGAAAGAAGACAGCAGATCCGACCGAGGTCTTCGAGAAGCTCGGGGCCTTCTATTTGGGACGGGTCCATGATGCGAAGATCGGCGAGACGACTCCGGATTTGGTGCTGTACGACGCGAAGGACCTGACCACCCACGCTGTCTGCGTCGGCATGACCGGGAGCGGCAAGACGGGGCTATGCCTCGGACTCCTCGAGGAAGCTGCAATCGACGGCATCCCGGCGATCGCGATCGATCCCAAGGGGGATCTCGGGAATCTGCTCCTGACCTTTCCCGAGCTGCGCCCCTCGGATTTTCGTCCCTGGATCGACGAGCGCGAGGCCGCCCGAAAGGGCATGCCACCGGACGACTACAGTGATGCCATCGCCAAACGGTGGCGCGAAGGCTTGGCCGAGTGGGGGCAGAGCGGCGGCAGGATTCAGCGCTTACGAGACGCCGTGGACCTCACGATCTATACCCCCGGCTCGAGCGCCGGCCTGCCGCTCAGCATCCTCACGTCACTGGCCGCCCCACCTCCGGAAATCATCGAAGATGCCGATGCCCTCCGCGAGCGCATTGCGGCCGCGGTCTCCGGCATCCTTGCGCTGATCAAGGTCGATGCGGACCCGATCACCAGTCGAGAGCACATCTTGCTTTCGAATCTGTTCGACCGTGCATGGCGTGAGGCGAGAGATCTCGATTTGGCACGGCTGATTCAGGAGATTCAGCAGCCTCCTCTCACCAAGATCGGCGTCATGGACGTCGACACGTTTTTTCCGCCCAAGGACCGGATGGCCCTCTCCCTCCGGCTCAATAACCTGCTCGCGTCGCCGGAGTTCGCGTCTTGGATGGAGGGAGAACCGCTGGACGTCAAGCGGCTCTTGTGGACGGCGGAGGGGAAACCCCGCGTCACCATTCTCTCGATCGCTCATCTCTCCGATCCGGAACGGATGTTCTTCGTCACCCTGCTCCTCAACGAGGTCATCGCCTGGATGCGGGCCCAGTCGGGTACGTCGAGCCTTCGGGCCCTGCTGTACATGGACGAGGTCTTCGGTTTCTTCCCTCCGACCGCGAACCCTCCGAGCAAGACGCCCATGCTCACGCTCCTCAAACAGGCGCGGGCGTTTGGCGTCGGCGTCGTGTTGGCTACCCAAAATCCCGTCGATCTCGACTACAAGGGGTTGTCCAACGCCGGAACATGGTTCCTGGGTCGGCTCCAAACCGAGCGCGACAAAGAGCGGGTGCTCGAAGGCCTCGAGGGTGCTTCCGCCGCCGCCGGTGAGGCCTTCGACCGGCAACGGGTAGGTGAAATCCTGGCGGGCCTAAAGAGCCGCGTGTTTCTGATGAACAACGTTCATGAGAATGCGCCCGTGCTGTTTCACACGCGCTGGGTCATGTCCTATCTCCGTGGCCCACTGACGCGGATCCAAATCCAAACCCTCATGGCACCACGGAAAGCGGCACAGCCGTCGCCTGAGGAGGCGGCTCCGTCGGTACGGGCCCTGGCCGAGGCGATGCCGCACCATGAGGAGCGCAAGACGGGAACACGGCCGGTCCTGGCCCCAGACATCCCCGAGTACTTCCAACCCGTCGCCGCAGCGTCGGCCGGGGACAACCTGGTCTATCGACCGGCACTGCTCGGCGCCGCAGACCTGCACTACGCCAACGCGCGTCTGAACATCGACGAGTGGCACCCGGCAGTCCACATCGTGCCGCTCGGCGAGCGCGTCGGAACGAATGTGTGGGAAGGGGCGTCCACGCTGCCAGACGGAGAGCCGGAACTCCTCGCGGACCCCGAGGACGGCATCGGATTCGCCACGTTGCCGAAAGAAGCCACCAACGCCAAGCGCTACACGACATGGACCAAGCGATACAAGACCCATCTCTACCAGACGCTCCCACTCACGCTCTATCAAACCAAAGAGCCCAAACTGGTCTCTAAGCCGGGTGAGAGTGAAGCCGACTTTCGTGTGCGCGTCCGTGAGGCGGCGCGAGAGCGAAGAGACGAAACCATCGAGAAGCTGAGAAAACGGTACGCTCCCAAGCTGGCGCGTCTCGAAGCACGCATTCAAAAGGCATCCCGAAAGGTCCAGACTCAAGAGGCCCAATATCAGCAGGCCAAGGCCCAAACCGTGATTTCGGTTGGGGCAACGGTATTGGGCGCATTGTTCGGCCGGAAGGCTGCCAGCGTAGGTACCGTGGGACGGGCGAGTACCGCGATGCGAGGCGTCGGGAGGGCCTCGCGTGAGAAGGGTGATATCGAGCGGGCCAAGCAGGAACTCGCCGAAGCCGAAACCCAACTCGAAGTACTCGAGGTCGAATTCGAGCAGGAGCTCGCCGACGTGCGCGCCGCAGAGGATGCCGGGATCGGGGAGGTGTCCGAGAAAACGATCGCCCCTCGCAAGACAGACATCACGATTGGCAAAGTCGCTCTGGTGTGGACACCATGGCGCGTTGACGATGACGGCATAGCCGAGCCGGCCTACCTCTGAAAGAGCCACGCCCGCGCATGAGACCGGACGAGGTGGCGGCATGGGAGGACGTCCGTGAAGTCGCCAGAGGAATCTACCGGGCCGACGCGCACGGGGAGGTGGCGCTGCTTCACGTCACAGCAGTCTGGAGAGACGAGTGCGCCGAGTACCGGACTCTCAACCTCACCACTGAGACACCGACCAGTGAGTACGACCGATTCGTGCTCAACCTTGCCCGCGCCCGGGCCGACGCGATCCTGACCACCGGCAAGATCCTACGCACTGAGCCAGACCTGTCCCATGATTTTCTCGGACCACCGGCGCTCCGCCGCGCCTTCGGCGATTGGCGTAGGGTGATTCTGGCCAAGGAACACCCGCCCCTGAGCGTCGTCCTGACCTCCGGGCGCACCCTGGACCGCCACCATCCGATCTTTCAGAGTCCAGCGCGGCCATTGGTCTTCACCTCGACCGACGGCAGGTCCCGGCTCGCGACGTGGGCGGCGAGCGTCCCGGTCGAAGTGGTTGGCGTGGACCAACCGTCAACCGGGAAGGCCTTGGCTCATCTCCAAGAGGAACGGGGAGCGCGGACCGTATCGCTCGAGGCGGGACCGAGCACCACCCTGCCCCTCTACGAGCAGGGGTCGGCACCACCGATCGACGAACTCCTGCTCTCGGTGTATCT
>JABDII010000512.1 GCA_013003805.1 Gemmatimonadales bacterium | reverse complement strand
CGCCTCCGGTCGGATTCGTAGCCGACCTCGTCGGCCACCCGCGGGTGCGCGTGATCACTCCGAATGGCGTCGAGCTTGTCGTGGCGGTCTACGATGCTCGCACACGCTACCTCACCTGGTTGGGTCTGATTGTCGCCCTCACCGGACTAGCCGTCTGGCTGAGACGGCTTCTCAGACGTCGCAACGGCAAGCCCGCTGGCGGGGCAGCTTCGGATGCGGTACAGTTGCCTTGACCCTCGGACAGCCGACAGCCGACTAGATGTCCCATTGTCCTTCTCACGCCCGCTGGAGGAAACGATGGCGCTCAAACGACGTGATTTCCTGAAGCTGACTGGTCTCGGTGTCGGCAGCGCGCTCGTGACCGGTCCCCGCGCCGCCTGGCCCGACGAGCGCGCCATGGCGCGAGCCGAGGTGTCGGGAGGCAGCTTCGCGATGCTGCGCAAGGAGCAAGAGGCGCGCCGCGGCGAGCTGCCGGCGGCGGCGGTCGCCCACCGCCTGCCTCTCGAATGGTACAAGGCCAAGTGCGAGCAGCTGAAGGCCGAGGCGCGCGAACGGGGCGTGGATGGCGGCATCCTCCTGACCAGCCGCTGGAACATCATCTACGCCACGGGCCTCCTGCATTCGACGACGGAACGGCCCTTCGCCTGCTTCCTCCCCATGGACGATGACGAGGGCCTCGTCTGGCTGCATCCCTATCTCGACTACCAGCTTGTCGAAGGTTGGTGGAAGACGGATTCCCACTCGTACTTCGATTACCACCACAGCATTGGCGGTGAACCGTACGGCGATCGGGTCGAGCAGGGTCCGACCATGAACATCTACAAGTGGTGGGGCCGGACGCTCTCCCGACTCGGCTATGGCGACAAGACGATCGCTATCGACAGCGGCGCGGCGGCCGAGATCGGGTTGCTGCCGGGCCAGGAGAACGCAGACCGTCTCGACATGTTCGGCGAGATAGACACGCCGCAGAAGCACCGCCCCAACAGCGGTAAGTTCGGAATCATGGCGGGCGAGATACCTAAGGCCCAGTTCGTCGATGTCTATGACATCTTGATCCGGCACCGGGTCGTCAAAGATGACATGGAGAACCAGCTCACCCAACGGGCGATGGACTACTTCTCCGAGATCCATGCCTTCGTGCGCAACTACATCATCGAGCGCGGACGCGGCTCCCTGGACTGGGAGATCGAGAACGCGGCGCAGCTCTGGGGCATGCACCGCATCATGCAGGACATTCCCCAGGCCAGTGAGACGCACAACGCCGTCGGCATCCAGGTCGGCGTCGGCTGCCGCACCGGTCTCAAGACCGCCTACCCGCACCCCAACCAGGTGTCCTGGGCGCGTATCGAGCCCGGCCACGCTCTACAGTTCGCCGGCATCGTGCGCGTCGGCGGCTACGGCGGCGAACAGTACCGTTCGTTCCTCTTCGCTCCCTGGACCGACTGGCAAGAGCGCGTCTGGGAGGTCCACACCGGGTCGTACTACCTGCAGGCGGAAGAGTCGAGGGAAGGGAACACCTGCTCGAACGTGGCCAAGGCGGTGCACGACTATCAGGTGGAGAACCAGTGCGCCCACCTCGTTTACCACCGGCCTGGGCACGGCGAGGGGATGGAGGGCCACCAACCGCCCTACCAGGCGTTGGGTGACTACACGGTCATGAAAGCCGGAATGCACTTCTCGAACGAACCCGGACTCTATGACCCCGAGAACGGTTTTGGCTTCAACCACTCGAACAATGTCCTCGTCGCCAGGCAGAAGGGGCTGCAAATGGGAACGGCGCCGTGTGACAAAGAGTGGTGTCTGTTGCGGCTTTAGGGGAAGGGGATGGGTTATGGTGAAGGCGCGGGTAGGAAGTAGTGAGTGAAAAGTGAAGAGTAAAAAGTAAACGGTGAACATCCGCTAGCAGGGCACTCTTCACTCTACACCCGCACTCTAGACTCTTCGACCCGGGCTCCGTCACCAAATCGTGCTAGACACACGCACCGACCGGAGGTGATCCATCGACAAGGCTCGATACATTCTGGCCTTGCTCTCGCTCGTCTCTTACCCCGCCGCGGTCACCTGGTGGCTGCTGGTTCACCCGTTCGTTGGCTTCTGGCGGAGGCTGGGCACGGGTCCGAGCTTCACCGCTCTCACGGCCTACGCGTTCGCACTCATGGCCGGTCTGTACACGCTCCGTGAACCGCTGCTGTCCGTAGAGTACGGGACGGTTCGCCCCCTCTGGATACTCGTTGTCCTCTTCTACGG
>JABDII010000509.1 GCA_013003805.1 Gemmatimonadales bacterium | reverse complement strand
GGTCCGGCTCCGAGACCCTCGTGACTCTGGGTCTCGGCAGTTGCGTGGCCGTCATGCTGTACGATCCCGTGGCACGCGTAGGTGGCCTCGCCCACATCCTGCTGCCCTCGCCATCCCTCACCCGCGAGCGGGAGAACCCCGGGAAGTTCCCCCAGACCGCCATTCCTCTCCTGGTCGAGCAAATGGTGGCTGCGGGGGCGAGTACCCGCCGGCTTCATGCCCGGCTTGCCGGTGGCGCCAGCATGTTCGGCGGCCTGCTGCAGGGGCGGACCATGCCTATGGGTGAGCGGAACCTCGCCGCCACCCGATCGGTCCTCCGCGCCGAGCGCATTCCAATCAGCGGTGAAGCAGTTGGTGGTGACTTTGGGCGCTCGGTCCGGTTCATGGTGGGTGAGGGACAGATCGAGATCCGGGCGGTGGGTCGCGATGTCACCTACCTCTGACGCCCCGTCGGTTCTCGTCGTCGACGACAGCGCGTTCTTCCGGCAGTTCCTCTCGAAGATCATCTCCGATTCCGGTGAATTCCATGTCGTTGCCACGGCACGGAACGGGGTCGACGCGCTCCGGAAAGTGCACCGGCACCAGCCCGACCTGGTGACCATGGACCTCGAGATGCCGGAGCTGGACGGCCTCGGAGCCATCGGATACATCATGTCGGAGGCTCCACGTCCGGTGATCGTCGTCAGCGCGTACGCCGGCCCCGGTACTGAGGCAGCAATTCGGGCGCTCGAACTGGGAGCGGTGGAGCTCGTCGCCAAGACAACCGAGGAGCGCGCGACGGATCGCGTCTGGCTCGCGCGTCGGCTGATCGATGCCCTGCGCGCAGCCCGGGAAGCGGATATCCATCGGCTACCCGTGTTAGCGCGCCCTCCGCTCGGCGACACCGCTCCCGTCCCGCTTTCGCATGTGCCTGGACGAGCTCGCCTATGTCTCGCGATCGCGTCTTCGACTGGAGGCCCGCGGGCCTTGACCGAAGTCGTTCCGGTGCTCACACGCGGCCATGGGCTGGGGGTCCTGATCGCCCAGCATATGCCCCCAAAATTCACCCGAAGCCTGGCGGAACGCCTGAACACCCAGAGTCGATTCCGGGTGGTGGAGGCGGAGGACGAGGTCCCGCTGGTGGCGGACACGGCGTACGTCGCACCGGGCGACTACCACATGACGGTCGTGGAAGCCCCCGGCGGCCCACGTCTTGCACTTAATCAGGGACCGCCGGTCTGGGGCGTACGCCCTGCCGCAGACCCCCTCTTTCGGTCCGTCGCCGCGGTGTTCGGCGCTCGAGCCGTGGGGGTCGTATTGACCGGCCTGGGCCGGGATGGCGCGGCGGGTCTTCGAGCCATCCACGATGCGGGAGGGTGGGGGATCGCCCAGGACGAGGAGACGTCGACGGTCTACGGCATGCCGAAGGCAGCACAGCGTGAAGGAGGAGTCGACCAAGTGCTCCCCATCTCAGCAATTGGCCGTAGGGCCACGGAATTCTTCAGCCGGTTCCACAAACCATGAGTCGGTTTCTGCTCGTCCGTGTGGGCTTGCGGTCCGTCGGCCTGGCCTTGGACCAGATCGAAGAGATCGTCGATCTCGGCGACACCTATGCGGTCCCGACCAGCTGTCCGGCACTCCGAGGCCTGATGCTGGTGAATGGCCACCTCGTCCCGGTACTCCACTTGGCCTCGTATCTCGACGGCTCCCACTGTCCTGAAGCCCCCGATCCGGTCGGGGTACTGGCCCGCATCAACGGCCGCAAGCTCTGTCTCGAGGTCGACGACGCGGACACCCTCCTCGAGACTGAATACCTGTCTGTCCCACCCGGCATCGATCTGCCGGCCCGAGCCGTTGCCCGTCATGAAGGATCACTCATTCCGATCCTCGATTTGAATCGGTTGAGCGGAGACTTGATGGATCAAGGAGCCTCGGTATGAGTGGCGGCGAAGACCTTCAGTTGGTTGTGTTTCGGGTGGGTGACCAGGATTTTGCGCTGGAGATCTCCCAGGTCGAGCGCATCCTCCGGTATGAAGCACCCGTCGGTCTCCCCAATAGCCCCGATTTTCTCGAGGGTTTCATGGCCCATGCCGATGGTATGGTACCCGTGGTGGACCTCAGGCGGCGTATGGCGCTCGACGCGACAGTGGACGACGACACGCGCACTATGATCGTCGAAGCCGCCGAGCAGCGCATTGGGGTCGTGGTCGATCGTGTGCTGGAAGTCATCCGGGTTGACGTGGCGGCGATCGTCGCACCGCCGCCCTTGGTTCGAGGACTTGCGGCGGCGTACATCGCGGGCATGGTGACGTACGACGACACAGCCATCGTGATTCTGAACGCCGGCAAGTTCTTCACCACGAGCGAGCAGGTCCTCCTGGCCGAAGTCGGAGCGGACGAATGACGGACGCATGGGTAGTCGGCCTGCGGGCACAGGCGGCCGAGATTGCGGCCCGTCTGGAGGGCGCGTCGTCGGAGGCGGAACGCGAGGCGCTGAAGCGCGAGATCATCGCGTACTTCAAGACCGTCGACGGTGCGCTCACCGAGCTGAGCGACATCAAGGAGTCCATCCGCGGGCTGGTGGAGCGGTACAAACAGTTGGCGGTCGAATCCAACGGAGGACGCTCGCCGCAGTTTACCGGCGGTCGACCTGCCACGCGAGCCGATCATCTAGGTGCCTCCACCTATATCGAGAAAGGGTGGAGTCTCATCTCACTCGGCGACCACGACGGGGCGATCACGGCCCTGACCACGGCCCTGCATCTCTCGCCCGACGATACCCAGGCGCGGTCCCTGCTTGGCTGGGCGCAGATGCTCAACGAGAGCTACGACGACGCGCTGGCTACGTTCTCCAAGGTCTTGATGAAAGAGCCTGCCAACTCACTGGCGCGGATCAATGTCGGGTACATTTGCCTCAAGAAGGGAATTTTCGGCGAAGCTATCGAACATCTATCCAAGGCCATTCGCCTCGACAACGATCGCAAAGCGACGCTTTATGCTCATTATTACTTGGGATTGGTGTATCTCGAGCGCGAGATGTACGAAGACGCGGTGACGTTCTTCCGAAAAACTCTCGACCTTGGGCCCAACCTGATAGAAGCGTATTATGAACTTGGCCGGGCGCTCTGGTTCGCCAACGACCGAGAGGCAGCCACGACCACGTGGGAATCCGGCATCAAGGCCAACAAGTTCAACCCCTGGGGGAAGCGGTGTCAGGACATGCTCGACCTCGTGCAGGCGGGAGGTGAGGTCCCTCGCACTGCACCCTCCTAATACTCGCCCTCGCAACCGGGATCTTCCACCAAGAGCCGCGCACCGTCGTTGTCGGACAGGTGACGGCCCTGGCCTCCCCGGATCAAATGAGCCTCGCCATCGCCCTGGCTGAAGCGGCCAGCCAGCCGGTCTCCTGGCCCGGGCTCGGCCGACGCGAGCCCGGGCCGCGTCGTCTCATCGTGCTCAAGCCGGGTGG
>JABDII010000475.1 GCA_013003805.1 Gemmatimonadales bacterium | reverse complement strand
GAGATGCACCTCCCGTATCACGGACTGGTCGAGCTCATCCGGAGTGCCGGCAAGCGACCGGTCGAGCGCGACAGCTTGTACCAGGCTGTGCGTGAAGAGTTCGATCACGTTCCCCCTCCGCCCACCTTGAGGGGCCGCGGCCTGCCGGTCGTACACGCGGCATGAAGCTCGGCCGGATTCCCTGGATCAACTGTTACCCGGTGTACGCCGCGGTTGATCGCGGTGTTGTCGAGATGCCGGCTGAACTGGTCACGGGAACCGCATCTGAATTGAACGATCTGTTGGCCGCGGGGGAGTTGGACGTGAGCGTCATCTCTGCCGTCGAGTACGCGCGCCGAGCGTCACAGTATCACCTGCTGTCCGACCTGGCGATCAGTTGCGACGGCCCCGTGCACAGTGTAGCCCTCTTTGCCAAGCGCCCTCCGATGGAACTCGATCAGGCCACGGTATTGCTGAGCGCGTCCTCGCGGACCTCGGTGCTGCTGCTCGAACTGTTGTGCCGCCATCGGTGGAATGTGGCGCCTCGGTTCGCCACGGTTCGAGCCGAGGCCGGAGATCTGGAGGCCCTGGCTGAATTGCCGCACCAGGCAGTGCTGGTCATCGGTGATGCGGCCCTCATGCTCGAGGCACGGGACACGTACCCCGTCCGAATCGACCTGGGACAGGCGTGGCACGACTGGACCGGCCTCCCGTTCGTGTTCGCGGTGTGGGCTGCGCGACGCGCGTCAGACCAAGATCGCGTTCGCGACATCCACCAGCGCCTGTTGGACAGCCGGGCATGGGGTATGGCGCATCTGGATGCATTGGCGGACCAGGCGTCGGACGCCACCGGGTTGGACCTCGGAGTCTGCCGGTCCTACCTGAGCGATCTGGACTACGCGCTCACCTACCGCCACCTGGCGGGACTCACCGATTTCTTCCGGCGGTTGGCCCACGATGGGCTCGTGCCGGATGGATCTCTCTCGTTTATCACGGCGGCGTGACGATGTCCTACGTGGATCGGAATTCCGGCGAGTTCATCGAAGCGCTCGAGCTGTACCAGAACGCGAGTCTCCTCGAGCTCGGCCTCCTCGCCGATCGTGAGCGGTGGCGGCTCCATCCGGAGAACACCGTCACGTACATCATCGACCGCAACATCAACTACACCAATGTGTGTGTCGCGGACTGCAAATTCTGCGCGTTCTACCGGCGGCCCAAGGACCACGAGGGGTATGTCCTGAGCTTCGAGGCCATCGGTGAGAAGATCGACGAGTGCAAGGCACTCGGCGGGGTCCAGATTCTACTCCAGGGGGGACACAATCCCTACATCCCCTTCGAGTGGTATCTCGATCTGCTGCGCTACATCAAGGCACATCATTCGATTCACGTGCACGGGTTCTCTCCCTCGGAGGTCGTGTTCTTCGCCCAGCGCTTCGGGATGACCGTTCCGGAGGTGATCCGTGAATTGAAGCAAGCCGGGCTCGACAGCATTCCCGGGGGCGGTGGCGAGATCCTGGTCGATTCGGTGCGGGAGCGCGTGGCCAAGAAAAAGGCCCAGACTGAGGAGTGGCTGGGAGTGCAGGAGGAGGCCCATCGGCAGGGGATGAAAACATCGGTGACTATGATGTACGGTCTCGGTGAAAGCGACGCCGATCGCATCGAACACCTCTTCCGCATTCGCGACCTTCAGCGGCGGACCGGCGGATTCACCGCCTTCATCTGCTGGCCCCTCCAGCCCGAGGGGACCGAGATGGCCGACATGCCGAAGACGAACGCCGTGGCCTATCTCCGCACGCTCGCCCTGGGACGGATCGTGTGTGACAATATTCCGAACATTCAATCCTCGTGGGTCACCATGGGGCTCAAGGTCGGCCAGATTGCGCTGCGCTTTGGGGCCAATGACTTCGGCAGCCTCATGATGGAAGAGAACGTCGTGAGCGCCGCCGGAACAACCTACCGCGCCACGATCGAGGAAATGGAGCGGTCGATCTCCGATGCGGGCTTTGTTCCCATGCGCCGGCGCCAAGACTACTCGGTCATCGCGGCAGAAGCGGTGTGCGCGTAGGGATCGGTTACGACTCGCACCGCCTCGTGAGCGGCCGTCCGCTCATCCTCGGCGGGGAACACATCCCGAGCGATCGGGGACTCGAGGGGCACTCTGATGCCGACGCCGCGGCCCACGCGCTGACCGACGCCATCCTCGGTGCCGCGGGCATCGGAAACATCGGCGAGCTCTTTCCCGACACCGACGCCACCTGGAAGGACGCCGACTCACTGGCGCTGCTTCGGGCGGCGCACGAACGAGTCAAACAGCAAGGGTACCGCGCCGTGCAGGCCGACCTCACCATCATCTTGGAGCGCCCCAAGCTCGGGCCCGCCCTCCCCGCCATTCGCCGAGGGCTGGCCGAAGCGCTGGGGCTTCCGCCCGATGGTATCTGCGTGAAGCCGAAGACCAACGAAGGGATGGGCTTCATCGGCCGCGGTGAAGGGATCGCGGTGCTCGCCGTGGCTACGCTGGAGCCGTGCTGATCGAAGGATTGCTGGAGTGGCTGCTGGCGCTTCCCGCGCCGACCGTGTACCTCGTGATCGGTGTGTTGGCGACGGTGGAGAATATCATCCCCCTGGTGCCGGCCGATACCGCGGTGGCGCTGGGTGCCTTCCTGGCCCAGCGTGGGCTCACGACCCCCCTCAACGTCTTTCTGGTCACCTGGGTCGCGAATACGGCGGGTGCCATCGCCGTCTATGTTGCCACCAGGACCTATGGCCGGTCGATTCTCAGCGGCCGCTTGGGCCGCCGACTGCTCTCACCCTCCGCCATTGCCGCCATCGAACGGGAGTACATCCGCTTCGGCGTGGCCGGCATCTTCATCACCCGGTTTCTTCCCGGCATCCGCGCGGTGGTTCCAGCCTTCGCTGGATTGGTCAAGTTGAGCGCCCCGCGCGCCCTCATCCCTTTGGCCGTTGCCTCGGGTATCTGGTACGGCGCCCTCACGACGGCGGCGGCATTTCTTGGCGCCAACTGGGAAACGGTGACCGGGATGGTGTCGGGCGTGAACGCGGTGCTGGGTGTCGTAGGTCTGGTGGCGCTCGCGCTCGTCGTCTGGTGGATCGTGGGCCGTATCCGTGAACGCCGTCGCCGAGTATGGCAACGACTCGAACAAGCGTTTCAGGAAGCCGGAACGGATCCCTTGGCGACCGCCGATCCGGCACTCCGCTCCGCCGCCGCCCTGGTGTTGGACCTGGCCTCGGCCGACAGCACATTGGGAGAGGAAGACCGGCACCTGGTGGAGACCCACCTTACGGAGCGCTGGGATCTCACGTCACCCGGGATCGAGCGGGCCACCGAAGGAGAGCTGGAGAAGAGCGCTGAGCGAATCAAGGAGACGTACAGCTTGAACGAGCGGCTGGGGGTACTGGAACGGATGCATCGCGCGGCCATCCGCGACACGGGATTGAGCCGGCATGAAACGTGGATGATCTCACGCGCGGCCGCGCTCTTGGGTGTGACTGAGGCCGAGCTCGGCACCCTCACCGAGCGGTGGCGGACAGAGGCCCCAGCCGAATGAGTGCGACCAAGGCCTTCGAGCAGGTGCGGGAAGAAGTTGAGCGCGACTTCTGGATCGACGGGTTCCGGGAATACCTGACGCTCGAGGCGGGAAGTAGCGACAACACCGTGTCGAACTACGCGCGTGACATCCGGCGGCTGGGCGAGTTCGCGCGCGGTCGCGGGGCCCGCGACCCCGCCACGGTAACCCGCGGCATGCTCCGCGACTTCGTATTCTCGCTCAAGGATCTGGGGCAAAGCCCGGCCACCATCCGGCGGCACGTGTCATCCATTCGCACGTACTTCTCGTTCCTCGTCGGAGAAGGGAAAATCACGGTCGATCCGAGCGACCGGTTGGAGAGCCCTCGGCGTGGCCGAACGCTGCCAACCACGCTCTCGGTCACGGAAGTCGAGGCGCTCCTCGGCTCCCCTCAACCGGACGAACCGATGGCCTGGCGCGACCGGACACTGCTCGAGCTGGCCTATGGGGCGGGGCTCAGGGTCTCCGAGTTGTGCGGGCTCGAGACAAACCAGCTGATGGCGAGCGAGGGGCTGGTGCGGGTGTTCGGCAAGGGCGGGAAGGAGCGACTGGTCCCCATCGGTCGAAGCGTGATCGGCGCAGTCTCAGTCTACCTCCACAGCACCCGCCCCGACCTGGACAAAGGACACACCCAGAATCGTCTTCTCCTCAATGCCCGGGGCGCGCCCCTTTCACGGGTGGGCGCCTGGGGCATCGTCAAGCGGCATGCAGAGCGCGCCGGGATCACCAAGCGGGTCACGCCCCACACGCTGCGCCACTCGTTCGCCACTCACTTGCTCGAGGGCGGGGCCGACCTCCGAGCGGTCCAGGAGATGTTGGGCCACGCCGATCTATCCACCACGCAGCTCTACACTCACGTTGACCGCGAGTACCTGCGCTCGGTCCACAAGCGGTTCCATCCGCGGGCCTGACGTCTCGACGTCAGCGGGCTCCGGCGAGCTCGGTCTTCGAGGGGTCGAGCCGGTCGTAGACGCCGCCGAGCCACTCCACGATCAGGAAGACCTCGAGCGCAGCCCCCAGCAGGAGCACGATTACCCCAGCAACGTATGATCCGAACCCCAAGAGTGGGGCGAGGAGCACCGCCGCGCCGTACCCGACGGCGAATGGCCCCGCCAGCGCGAACGCCAGCGCCAGGAGATAGGGCACGGTCACCAGCATGCTTTGTCCCAGGGCTTCCACCCCACTCGGCCGCCTCGGCCCCAGGGTCACCCAGGCCGGAAAGAACAGCGCAATTCCATTCTGGATCAGCATCCCGACGAGGTTGATGGCGGGAAGCACCACGGCGGCACCGACGAAGAGGGCTGCACGCGCTCCTTCCGATAGCCCGAGGTCCCGAATGCCAAGCGAGGCCAGGGTCGCAAGCAGGAGGAGCCCGAGCTGTGCCGCGGTCAGTACAATTGCCGAGGACGCGGCCTCTGCCGCTACAACGGTTCTGCCGCCGATGGGGTAAGTACGTAAAAGATCGACGTTTACGAGGTCGCTCCTCAAGTCGTTTCTCACCCAGAGCGGACCGAATAGAAGCCACATGGCGGCCCACCCCACGAGGAGGCCGCTCACGAGCTTAGCCCACTCGGCCTCCCGGCCGGCGAACATGGCGAAGAAGATGGCGGCTGCGAAGATGGCGATCACGAGCATCCGCCGGAGGTGCTGGGCTCGGTCCACGGCAACCAGGTTCTTCCATACGATGGCGAAGCCAGACCACCCCTCCGGCGCGAGGCGGAAGATCGGGGGCGACACCGGCCTGCCTTTGATGGATCTCACCCCGCCGCTTCGCATCGTCTCGATGGAGCGGGCTCGTTCGAGCGACGCGTCCGCCGAGGCTTCCTCGAAGGCCGCATCCGATCGCACGACCCACACGACGTGGAGCGCTAGGATGACGACGGCGGGAAGGAGCGCCAACCCCCACTCGCCAAGACTCGAGGCAATGAACGGCTCAACCACAAGCCGGAAGGGGAACAACACGGCCGTGGGAATTGGCCGGTGGACGATGTCGCTCAAGACTCGAAACAGCGTGCTCAGGTCTACCTGGAGCGCCGCGCGGACCTCGGGGAGCGCGTCAAAACCGCTCCAAACGACGGCCAGGAGGGTGACGGCAATCACGATGAGCGAGCCAACACGACGGCGAGCACCAGCCCAGCCGTGGCGGGCCAGGCTGGTGCGCACGAACGACGCGCCGATGCGGTGGAGGTGGATGGTGGAGAACAGCACCCAGAGCGACACGGCTCGGGCGACGAGCGGGAGTCCGTTGCGTTCGGCGCCGAACAACAGGACGAAGATTGCCACGTTCAGCACGATGAGGAGTTGCGAGCGGACCAGCTTGTAGCCGATCAGCTGCCGGCGGGTAATCGGGGCGGGAAAGAGGTAATGCACCTCCGCCGGAGAGTAGATCAGGACCGCCTTGTCGCGGCCGAACAC
>JABDII010000446.1 GCA_013003805.1 Gemmatimonadales bacterium | reverse complement strand
CCCATGCGAGCCCGTCTTCACCCTCTTCGAGATCGAAGTGCTCTTTCAGCTCGGCGCGCAGTCTCGCGAGCTGAGGGATGAGCAGCCTGAGGTCCGAGGTCTCGCGGAGCTTCACGAGCAACTGCCTGAGGCCGTGGTGATCCTCGGCGATCTGTCCCTGGGCTTGGACCGAACGGTCAGGATTGGGGGAGGACGGTTGAGATGGCATATCGGCACGGACCTCCGGATGAGCGTGTCGCCGAGACGGGGCGGCCGTCAGTTTCACCTGATGGAATCATAGTGCCCAGCGGCCACGACCGCCACGAAACTCCACCCGAAGCCCCAACGCCAAAGGGGCAGGCCCCGATGGCCTGCCCCTTCAGATCCGCCGACCCGCGGCCGTCGGCTCAGCTGGCCGCGGCAGCCGGTACGATTCCCATCTGCTCCGCCGTCGGTTCCTCCACCGGCTCCGGTGGTGGCGGCGGCTCGAATCCTTCGGGCGGCTCGATCTCGATCTCGGCATACCGGTAGATCCCGGTGCCGGCCGGAATCAGGTGCCCGATGATGATGTTCTCCTTGAGACCGAGGAGATCGTCCTTGGCCCCGCGAATCGCCGCGTCAGTCAGCACCCGTGTGGTTTCCTGGAACGACGCGGCCGAGATAAAGGACTGCGTCGTCAGGCTGGCCTTGGTAATGCCCAACAGGATCGGCTCGGACATTGCCGGCTGGTTCTTCCGCTTGACGGTCCGTTCGTTCACGTCGCGGAAGTGCAACCGGTCGACGGACTCTCCCTCGAGGAAGTCGGTATCGCCCGGATCGGTCACCCGCACCTTTTGGAGCATCTGGCGGACGATGACGCCGATGTGCTTGTCGGCGATTCTGACGCCCTGCAAGCGATACACCTCCTGCACCTCGTTCAGCAGATATTCCTGGACTGCTCGCGGACCCTTGATGCGCAGAATGTCGTGCGGATTGACCGGTCCCTCCGTGAGCCGGTCACCGGCGCGGACGCGGTCGCCCTCATGGACCCGGAGGTGCTTCCCGGCGGCGACCTCATATACCTGGGCCTCGCCTTCCACCGGCGTCACGAAGATCTCCCGCTTGCCGCGCTTGATCTCCCCGAACGACACCACACCATCGACTTCCGAGATGGTGGCGGGATCCTTCGGACGGCGCGCCTCGAACAATTCGGCCACCCGTGGCAGGCCGCCGGTAATATCCCGAGTCTTGTACGCCTGCCGCGGGATCTTGGTGACGGTCACACCCTTCACGACCGCAACAGGATCGGACAGGAATACGGTTTTGTCCTTGCTTTCCTTCTTGCCCTTGGTTGGCCAGGCGACGTTCACGCCGACCTCTTCGACGTGGAACTTCGACGACCACGGGTTCCCCGCGTCCTCCAGCTTCATTGCCCGGCTCACCTGGTCGGTGGGCGACCCGAGGATGATCCGCGAGCCTTCTGCAAGGGTGTATTCCTGCGGGTTCTTTCGGTTCGCGCTATACACCAGCACCGAGGGATGGAGTTCGCGATCAGGATCGGCGCTCACCACGAGCGAGCGCAGCCCCGTGGCTTCGTCCAACTCTTCGCGCAAAGTGACGCCGGGGACCAGGTCCTTCCAACGCAACTTGCCGTCCAATTTGATGATGCTCGGATCGTTGTAGGGATCCCACGTGTAGAGAATACTCGCACGGCGCTCCCCGTCTCCACGAGAGACGGGTTCACCTTCCTTGACCTGGCGCACGGCGCCTTCCGGCACCGGATACCGGTTGAGAATCCGGTCAGGGTCGTCGGCGTCGACGACGATGATCCCTTCGCGCCGTTCCTCCTCCGCCGATTCGTCCTCACGGGTCAACACCACGCGGATCGTGCTCTCCGAGCCGTCTTCGTGCCGGACTGGCAGATCGGCGTACTCCAGTCCCTTGGTATAGTGCACGATGCCGTCCAACCTGGCCCGTCGTTCGGCTTCCTCCGCGATACGGGCGGAGGTTCCACCAATATGGAAGGTCCGGAGGGTGAGCTGCGTTCCCGGCTCGCCGATGGATTGGGCGGCCAGGATGCCCACGGCCTCGCCCATGTCCACCACGTCCATGGTGGCCAGGTTCCGCCCATAGCACATGCGGCACACGCCCCGTCGAGACTCGCACGTCAACACCGAGCGAATGGAGACTTTCTCAATGCCCGCCTCGTCAATGGCGTTGGCGATGTCCTCGTCAATCAGCTGCCCCGCCTGGGCGAGGAGCTTGGGGTCGCCATCCTCGTCCAATTCATGCGGATCGAACGCATCCTCCGCGGCGACGCTCCCGAGAATGCGCTCGGCCAGTGGCTCGATGACATCCTCGCCTTCCTTGAGCGCGGTCATGTCGAGCCCCAGAATCGTTCCGCAATCCTCTTCAGTGATGGTGACGTCCTGCGCCACGTCCACGAGGCGCCGCGTCAAATAGCCTGCGTCCGCCGTCTTGAGGGCCGTGTCGGCCAGCCCCTTCCGCGCGCCGTGGGTCGAGATGAAGTACTCCAGCACGGTGAGCCCTTCGCGGAAGTTCGACTTGATGGGGCTCTCGATGATCTCACCGATGCCGCCGGTGAGCTTCTTCTGCGGCTTGGCCATCAGCCCGCGCATCCCTGCCAGCTGCCGGATCTGGTCTCGGCTGCCTCGGGAGCCCGAATCGAACATCATGAAGACCGGGTTGTACCCGCCCCGGGAAATCCGCATATGGTCGATCATCGCGTTGGCGACGTCGTTGTTGGCGTGGGTCCACGCGTCGATCACCTTGTTGTACCGCTCACCGAACGTGATTTGTCCCGTGTTGTAGGCCCGTTGGAATCGATTCACGCGCTGCTCGGCTTCGGAGATGAGGGTGATCTTCTCCTCCGGTACCTCGAGATCCTCGACGCCAATCGAGATGCCGCCCATCGTCGCGAACCGGAAGCCGAATTCCTTCAGCCGGTCGAGAAACAACACCGTCTCGGAGAGGCCAGCACGCCGATACGCTTGGAGGACCAGCTCCGAGAGAATCTTCTTCTTCATCAAGTCGTCGCGGAAGCCAAGCTCCGCGACCAGCTGCCGGGGCAGGATGCTGTTGAACAGCACGCGGCCAACCGTAGTCATGACCCACCGCGGATACGGATCGGCGGCCTCGTGCGGCGGCACATACCAGAACCAGACAGCCGAGTTGTAGCCGGCCGACCCGCTGAGCAGGGC
>JABDII010000440.1 GCA_013003805.1 Gemmatimonadales bacterium | reverse complement strand
GTCCGTCCCTCCTCGGTGATGCCCATTTCATGCAATTCCACCCTAGGGGAAGCGTCCGCCAGGGCCTGGAAGTAACGAATCTCATCCTCGGGCCGGGTGAGTTTGCCCTCTGTACCGATGACATATCCCAACACTTCGTGCGGCGCCGGCACACTGTCATGCGCAGGCAAATAGCTGACCAGCGGTGCCAGGTACTTGGGATCGGTGGTGTGCTTGTGAATCTCGGCCGTGGCTGCTTCGTCGACCACGTCCCAGCGTGCCGCCGCCCGCCAGGCGGCATCCGCTCCGGTGCCGTCGGTCTGGGCCGCGAGGCCGGGGGCACCGGATCCGAGTAGGAGCACGCCCGGCAATCCGAGAGCGAGGACGCTGGAAACGAGTCTTCCACAAGAGCCGGCCTGTCGTCGCATCACTTCTCTCCTTCAGCTGGTGGTCGTCCGGGCACAGCGAGGGCGCTCAGCGAACCGTGAGGTCAGCCGGCCGAAATCCCGGCGGCGGCAAGGGTGTTTCAGAGATCCTGTTCTACCACGACACTCCCCCCGCGTGGCGCAGGCACCCGGCTCACGATGACCTTGCCGATCTCCAGTGAGGCGGTCGCGGCGGGGGAGGGTGCGTTCAGGACATGGAGTGCATTGGCCTTCTCGACCAACAGGAAGTCGTCTACCAAGGTGCCGTCGCTCCGGAGCGCCTGGGCCCGGACGCCGGCGTGGCTGGGCGACAGGTCGTCTGCAGTGATCTCCGGAATCAGCTTTTGGAGTGACTTGACGAATGCCGCCTTACTGTAGGACCGGACAACCTCGCCAATTCCCACCCGGAAGTGCCGCGTCGCGAGCCGCCAGAACCCAGGGTACGACAGCACCTCGGACAGATCCCGGAGGTCGAAGTCGCTCTTGCCGTAGCCTTCCCGCTTGAGCGCGAGCACGGCGTTGGGACCGGCGTGGATGGCTCCACTCGTGAGTCGGGTGAGATGAACACCCAGGAATGGGAAATCCGGGTTCGGCACGGGGTAGACCATGTGCTTGACGAGGTGACGGCTCCCTTCCCTGAGCGCGTAATACTCGCCCCTGAACGGTATGATCTTCGCTCCCGGATCGGCACCACCCAACCGAGTCACCCGATCGCTGTGGAGTCCGGCGCAATTGATGACGTAGCGCGCCGCGACCTCGCCCTGGGAGGTATCGAGCCGGTAGCCGCCTGCCCCCGTGACCGGGCGGATGGCCGTGACGCCCGAATTCAAGCGCAGCTCGACCCCATTCTGCTCTGCCAGCTCCGCGAACCGGAGACACACCTGCCTGAAGTCGATGATGCCTGCACTCGGAACGTGGATCCCGCCCAGACACTCGACGTGCGGCTCGATCTCGCGAACCTCCTCGGCTCGCATCTTCCGGACCTCGAGACCATTATCGAGCCCGCGACGGTACAATCGCTCGAGCGCCGGCGACTCACTTTCATTGGTGGCCACGATCACCTTGCCGCAGACCTCGTGCGGGATCCCGTGCTCCTGACCGAAAGCGACCAGCGATCGATTGCCCGCTCGACACAACGTCGCCTTGAGGCTGCCAGGCACATAGTAGATGCCGGAATGAATGACGCCCGAGTTGCGGCCGGTCTGGTGCCGGCCCCACCCGGGCTCCTTTTCGAGGAGCACAGTCTGGGCGCCGGGATAGCGCTTGCCCAGCGTCATCGCGGTAGCGAGCCCGATGATGCCGCCCCCGATGACGGCGTAGTCGAACACCCCCCCTCCGTCGCGCTGACTCATCGGCGACGCCGCGAAGTTCCGTCGACCCGGCCAACCAAGAGAAACAGCTCCCAGCTCACGGTCCGCACGCGCTCGGCCGGGCCCCAAAGCGGCGCAAGCCACCCGTCCAGGATGGCGAGAGGGTCACGTCCCGTCCGCGCCTGGGCCTTCACCACAGCGGACCACGTGCCGACGTAGCTCTCGAGCTGGCCGAGCGACCATTCGGCTCTGGCCGAGAAGTGAGGGGTCTTGAGGCGTTCGAATGGAAAGGGGATAGTCCGGTACTCCAGGTCGACATAGCGACGCTCGGGGGGCCAGAACTGCCCGACCGTTTGAGCGGAGAACTTCCTGATCTTCGCGTCGATCGCGGGATCGACCGATGCCAAGTCATAGGTCCAGGCCGCTATGACGGCTCCGGGTGCGGATACCTGCTTGGCTTCCCGGTAGAACGCGTCGAGATCGAGCCAGTGGAGCGCCGCGGCCACCGTGATGAGGTCGATCGACCTGGCAGACAAACCCGAGCGTTCCGAGGCCGCCACCATGTAGCGAACCCGCGGGTCGGGCGCCGCATTCACGATCTGAGCGTCGCTCGCATCGGTGGCGATGACCTCCCGGAAGTGCGGCGCGAGACCGAGTGCCGCCTGCCCGCTTCCGGTGGCGCAGTCCCACGCCCGGTCCCTGCGAGGGCTCACGGACGCGAGATAGGCGAACAGCTCGGCCGGATACGTTGGCCGATATCTGGCATACGCCGCCGCTTGCCGCGAGAAATGATCCTGGAAGACTGTCACTCCACTCCGTTCGCCTGAGACCACGGAAGCATGGCCCCGGCGTTCGACCGAGACAAGCGGTGGCATCTCCCTGCGGCACACCTTCCGTCGCCACCGGACGAGCACGATCTTACGCTGTCGTTCGGACTTCTCACTGAGGTGGTGACATGCACCGCGAACCCACGTGGAGAGACACCCTCTACCGGATCATCTTCGGGCACGATACTCCCGGCGGGAGGCGCTTCGACGTCGCTCTCATCGTGGCCATCCTGGTGAGCGTCCTGGCGGTGATTCTCGACTCGGTCCAAACCATCCACGCAGAATACGGGTCCTTGCTCTACGCCATCGAGTGGGGGTTCACGATCCTGTTCACCGTGGAATACCTCCTCAGGCTCAGCTGTGCCCATCACGCGGGCAAATATGCCGTGAGCTTCTTCGGGCTGGTCGATCTTCTGGCCATCCTGCCGACCTACATTAGCCTCATCATTCCCGGCAGCCAGGCCTTTCTCGTCATCCGGATCCTCCGGGTCTTGCGCGTCTTCCGGGTCCTCAAGTTGGTGGAGTACCTCGGCGATGCGGACGTGCTCATGGGGGCGCTCCGGGAAAGTCGGCGTAAGATCACCATCTTCATCTTCGCCGTCCTGGCGCTCGCGGTGATTCTAGGCTCGCTGATGTACGTGGTGGAGGGGGAGGCCAATGGATACACCAGCATCCCACGGAGTAT
>JABDII010000439.1 GCA_013003805.1 Gemmatimonadales bacterium | reverse complement strand
GGCGTGGCCGACGAGGACCCTGTCGCCGTCGAGGCGTTCGCCGAATTGGTACTGCCGCGGCACCTGCTTGAACAAGTGCGCGCCCTGGCTGCGCCGGAGCCGGATACGCTCCTGGCTCGACTCAGGTCTTTCGCCTCACATCAGCCCCGGAGCGACCCTGACACTAAGAAGGCCTGGAGATTCATCTACCATGTCGAGAACCTGAAGGCCCTCTACCAATCACACGACTCGCTTTCCGGCCTGGTGGAGGAGCTCCTTTCCCAGCGGGTCGGCAGCTACCGCAATCCTTTGGAGGACCGCGCCGACGAACTGACCGACCCCGCGGAGTTTCCCGGAGCAGCGGAGCTGGCGAGCGACCTGGCCCGGGTCGCCTCAGAGGGCGCCCGCGTGTGGCTCGAGCCGGCAGGCGGCCTCGAAGTGGCACTTCGTGGGATGCTGCTCGGGGCGGGGGGAACCCGGCTCATTTCCTATTTGGAACCGGGCGACGAGCCCAGGCCGGGAGACCTGACTGTTCGCCTGCAGTCGGGGGATTCGGACACGGCCTTGCGATTGTTCAAGGCGCTTCAGTTGAACCATGCCGCCGACTTCGGCGACATGTTCGAGGACTTCGTTACCTTCGACCTGGAAACCACCGAGCGGGACCCGAACCTCTGCGAGGTGGTTGAGCTCGGTGCAGTCAAGGTCGTTGGCGGCCGCGTGGTCGATCGATTTCATTCCCTCGTTCGCGCGGAGCGTCCCATCTCGACGGGTGCGCGCGAGGTGCACGGATATAGCGAGACCGATCTGGTTGGACAGCCTCGCTTCGCGGAACTCTGGCCTCGATTTAGGTCATTCGTCGGCAGCCACGTCCTCGTGGCGCACAATGCACAGGGCTTTGACGTGCCGGTGCTCCGTCGCATGGCGCGGGGTCTCCCCGGAGTCGAAGACCTTGTCTTCTTCGATACGTTGCCGCTGGCGCGCTCCCTCTTTCGAGACAGTGCCCGGCTGGGAGATTTGGCGGATCGGTTTGGAGTGGATACGGGCAGGACCCATCACGCGCTCGACGATGCGGAGACGCTCGTGCGGGTGTTTCAGGCACTGAGCGAAGCGAGGGTGAGCCGGGCCATGAAGGCGGCCTTGGTCAACCTGCTGGACTTTCTGGGCCTGGCACTTGCCCTGGGCGGACCGAACTCACGTTCGGAGGAGGCCCGGCTGGTGCTCGAACTGGCTCGCCCGTACACGTTGGGCCGGTTCAGTGATTGCCTCGAGTTTTATCAGACCGAGTTGATGGTGTCGGGCCGAAGCGGGCCGGATCTCGAGGAGGTCATTCGGCGACTGGGAGGGCCGCACGTGATGACGCGCATCCGGTCTCAACGCACCGCCGCCGAGCGATATCCTGCCGCGGTTGCCCGGCTCCAGTCGCTGGTTGAATCGAGTCAGGCACCGACCTTGGCGGAGAGCATCCAGCTGCTCCTCGAGCGGGTCGCCCTTTCGACCTCGGAGGGCGTCGAGGTCGATCCGAATCGCGTCAATCTTCTGACGCTCCATTCGACCAAGGGCCTGGAATTCTCTCGGGTGTATGTCGTGGGCGTCGAAGACTACCAGATCCCCGGATACTTCCCCACGGTCGACCAACGGCAGGACGAAATCGAAGAGGCCCGCCGACTCCTCTACGTCGGCATGACCCGGGCCAAGGACCGGCTGGTGCTCAGCCACACGGCGAGCCGCTTCGGGAAGCCGTCCGGGGGCACCCGCTTTCTGGACGAGATCGGGCTCGAGACCCCGTCGCCCGCCTGACCCGCCCGCCGCCTCGGTTCTCCCACGCCATTGCGGTGGGCCAGGACCGCAGGGATGGAACCTCGGGGTGGCCGGCATCGTATTGACTTCATTCGGGGCCTGCTTGCGGGCCTCCCCCTAACCCTGCCGAGGAGCGACCCCATGCGCCGTATCCCCAGTTGGCCTTTTTGCGCCTTACCCTCAATAGGCGGTGCCGTTCTTACGTTGATGCTGGTGAATCCTGTTGTGCTTCCGGCGCAGCAATGGACGCCGGAAATCAAAAACCTCAAGGTGCTTCCGGAGGACACCCCACCCCGGCAGGTGGTCGGCATCATGCGGGGGTTTGCCATCGGCCTTGGAGTGCGCTGTACGTACTGTCATGTGGGCGAGGAAGGCGCGCCGCTCTCGACGTACGACTTTGCCTCTGATGAGAAGCTGACCAAGCGGAAGGCCCGGGTCATGCTCGGGATGGTTCAGGATATCAACGGCAAGTACTTGACCGAACTGCCGACGGAACATGCCGCTCACGAGCATGCGGCTACCACGCGCCTTCAGGTTCGGTGCAGCACCTGCCATCGCGGGCAGCCACGACCCCTCACGCTCGCTCAGGCGCTCACGGCCGTCATCGAGGAGCACGGCGCCGATTCTGCGGTGACCTACTACCGTGGGTTGCGGGAGCGGTTCTACGGCAGGGACACGTACGATTTCTCCGAGAACAGCCTGAACGGGTTGGGCTACCAGCTCCTGGGCAACACTCGTCCTCAGGACGCCGTTGCCGTCTTTCGATTGAACGTCGAGATGTATCCCGAGTCGGCCAATCCGTACGATTCGCTGGCGGATGGCCTGAAGGCCGTGGGCGATTCGGCCGGCGCGCTCGAGAACTACCAGAAGGCCTTCGCGATCGACCCCACCATGCGAGGGCTCCAGGCGCGTATCGACTCCCTACTCCCTACTCCCTGAATTCACGCACTACCTCGCTCTCGGCTGATGTGCCGCGCCGGACGGTGAATGCGGCACGGTGGCCTAATCGGATGCCGGGTACCCCGCCGCTGGGTCCCTCCCAGCCCGGCGTGGGGTGCACGAAGAGGCCGGAGATGTCGAGTGTATCCATGGCCTCGGCCCGGCTCAGGTCGCCGACCGCTTCGACTCTGAGCTCGCGGCCGGCAACGGGATCGTCGTAGGCTAAAGCAATATCGGCCATGACGGATTCCTGGTCGGCAACTACGATCCGGCCCCCGGTGAGAATGAGGTCGTACTCCACGCCCAGGTTGAATGGGAGTTGTTCGTACGTCTCTGGGTTGGCGCTTTGGTACCGGCCGCTCGCGAGGGCATCGAACGCCGTCAGCAACGCCACCACATTGAGTGTCCTGACGCCGTGCTTTTCCGGGTCGTTGGGGAGCCCGCCGCTCTCGATGAGCACGGTGGAGGTTCCCCACTGCTGCATCAAGTCACCGAAGGCGCGGGGTTCGTAGGTGTCGTCCCACTTGGCCAGCCGGCCCGGCACGTGTTGGTGCAACACGTCGGCGATGGTGGCCGCCAACAGCCGGGCCCGGGTCCGGACAGGCCCGTAGGACTTCTCCTCGTCCGCGGCCGGGGCGAGCAGGGCAATAGCCACCTGGAGCCCTTCGGGTCCGGCGGTGCGGCGGACGCCCTGATCGTGGAGGTTGAACCCGAAATCGGCTTGGAATCGCTCACGCAACGACTTGAGAGCCCGCGCCTCGGGCGTCGTCAGCCGGCGGGCGTCGCGGTTGAGGTCGATACCCAAGGCGTTCTCTCGTTGGAATCGCTGGGCCCCATCGGGATTGAGCATCGGGAGCATGGTGACCGTCAGCCCGCTGGCAATCCGTTCGCGCAGGGGATCCCCACTCGCCTCGGCGAAGAAGCGGATGAGATCCGCCAGCGCCATGGTGGCCGTGGACTCATCACCGTGCATCTGAGACCAGAGCAGCACGGTGGTAGGGCCGGTGCCGAACGTCACGGCCTGGATGGCGCGGCCTTCGACTGATCGGGCGATTTCCTCGGTGCGGACTTCAGGTCCTGCCAACCAGGGCTCGAGCGCGTCCCAGAGATCGTTCGACGTGAACCGCCGCCGATGAATTGCCTCCACCCGATATTCTTCCGCTATGCGCAGACCTTCGCGCAAACAGCAGGGCTGTTCTTGAGCGGAGGACACGTCAGCGCGCCCGATGGTGGCAACAGTCAATGTGGCGCAGAGAACGGTAGGTCGAAGCACTCGGCACATGGGTCCACTCTCTCATCCCAATCGGGGAAGACGTTTCCAGCGGGGGGCGGGTCATCCGAACAGCAGTTTCACCACATACACCGCCAGTATCATCGCGAAGAAATCGGCGATGAGTCCGGCGGGGACGGCATGGCGGGTCTTCTTGATGTTGACCGCCCCAAAGTAGACGGCGATCACGTAGAACGTCGTTTCACTCGACCCGTACATCGTGGCCGCGATCTTCACCACGAGACTGTCCTCGCCGTACTGGTTGATCATGTCCACCACGATGGCGGCCGACCCCGATCCCGTGAGTGGCCGGACGATACCCATGGGAATGACCTCGGGCGGGATCCCGATGGCCCCCAGGATGGGGCGGGCCCCTTCGATGAGGAACTCGAGGGCGCCGGAGGCCCGGAACATGCCGATGGCGAAGAGGATCGCGACGAGATAGGGGATGATCATGACGGCGACTTTAAAGCCTTCCTTCGCCCCCTCGACGAACTCCTCGTAGACCGGGACCCGCTTGTACAGGCCGTACAACGGGAATCCGATGATCACCGTCGGCAGGACGAAGACCGAGAGGATATCGATGACGTTGCGGAACGTTTCCATGGACCCTTGCGCTTCGTCCTCAGGCGCCGCCGCCCGGCGCCGGTGCGGGTGATGGATTGTTGGGATCGCTTGCCCGATAGCCCTTGAGCTTGCCCAGGAGCCGTGCGGTCACGATTGCCACGACCAAGGAGCACGCGGTCACAATGAGAATCGAAAAGAAGAGATAGTTGACTTGGAGACCCATGATGGCCACCAAGAGGACCGGCGGTACGATCTGCACGCTGGCGGTGTTCATCGCGAGCAGCATGACCATGGGATTCGTGGCGGTGTCTTTTACCGGATTCAGTGTTTGAAGCTCCTCCATGGCCTTGATGCCGAGTGGTGTCGCGGCGTTGCCTAGTCCCAGCATGTTGGCGGAGAGGTTCTAGACGATCATCGCCAGCGCCGGGTGATCCTTCGGGATGTCCGGGAACAAGGGGCGAAGGATCGGCTGTACCAGCTTCACGATCACGTGGATCAGGCCGGCCTTCTCGGCGATCCGGAGGAGACCCAACCAGAGGGCAAGGACGCCGATTAGGCCGAGCACGATGCTGACGGCGGTCTCCGCGAAATCGAACGCGGCCTGGGTGATGGCACTCATCTTCACGAACTGAACCCTCGCGAAGAGCACCGCCGTCGCGGTCAGGGTATCCCCGGTTCCGGCCTCGAGATCGACCACTCCCCGGAGGTCGTTGTCCCGTTTGGACGTAACCGCGCGGATCGTGGCGAGAGGCTCCGGGAGGGACACGTCCTTGGCGAACTGGAGTTGTTGGCCGTCACGGGTTTGCAGGAGCGTTCCGCCGAAGGACGCAGCAAGTGGGGCGTCGGTCGTGTAGAGCTCTGCGAAGGTTCCGGAATCGACCCGGACATTCACGGATTGCCGGCGTGCTCCGGGTTGATATCCATCCGGGAAATGAATTGTGACTGGGAGAGGAGTGCCGTTCCGGTACACATCTCGGACCATGTCACGCCCGTCCGATGCCAGGGCGAAGACCAAGCTGAAGATTACGAGTCCAGCCCAGATGTAATTCAGCATGCTCTCAGCCCCGTGGCAGACGCGGGACGAGGACGAGGGTGTGCGGCATCGCTGGATGGTAGCAACGACCGGCGGCGATGCAAGGCTCGCTCAATTGGGATCCGAGGCTGGGTCGTCCTGATCCTGCTTCAGTTCTTCGAACAGCTCGGCAACCCGCTGCCGCCCCTCCGGCCCGTTGGCGTCGAAATACCAGAAGCACTCGATATCGCCACGGTTCATCAGGAGTTGCATCGTGCCTTGAGATTTGTGCTCCGCGATGACCCAATTCACGATGATCCGGTAATCGAGCCGGTCGTTGAGGCCGAATTTCTGTGTCCGGTCAAACCGGACCAGCGGGGCTCCTCCGGTCACCCAGGTCTGGACGTGACCCTCGAGACCTTCGAAGCGCATCTCTTTGGTGCGATCCTGTGGGCAGATGAACCCTCCGAGCACGACGGGACGATCCTGCGGTGGAAGTGACATCGCTGCCTGCAGGGCCATGATCGTGGCCGACTTGTGGTGGCCATGCGTCTCCTCAAACGGCAGTATCCCCAAGACCAGGTCGTAGGAGCCGTCCGCCAGAATTGCGGTAAGTCGATTGCCGACGAAGGCGGTGTCCCACACCGCGCGAAGGACAGAGTCGGCGCTCAGGGTGAATCCCCGGTCCGGCTGGTCGAGAAAGAAGTACTTGCGGATGCCGACGATTGCGCCGCCTGCCATCAGCTCGCGCTTCCGGATGGCCGGAAGGTACTGCCGGGCCACGCGCTCATCCGTGAGCGGCAAATTGTAGATCGGCTCCGCGAGAGTAGAGTAGCGGTACCCCCCGCCCCCGTCGGTGACGAGTGCCAAGTCCACGACGCCACTGAGGTGATGCGTGACCCGGTACACGGTTGCGGCGAACGCGGCGTCGTCATCGGGGTGTGCCGTGACGAGAAGGACACGTACCGGCGGGTTCGCGGGGTCCTGAGCCGCCGTGAGGCTGGGCCATGGGATGATCAGGAGGCTCAGCAGTACGGTCCAGCGGGTTCGGAGGTTGCTACCGGCTGATCGATGCATGCGCGTGATCCACAGACAAGTTGGGGGTGGAGTATCGCTGGATGGTAGCGGCGACTGCAATGGATGCAAGGCTAGAATGGCTCGGCTCGATAGACTTCGGACTCCTCGAGCCCGTTAGGATGTGGGCGGGTGTTGCGGAAAGTGACTGGCATGGTCTCGCAGCTAGGTCCGAAGTACTCATCACCGCAGCTCCGCCGCACGACGTCGAAGTGAAGGCTCGGCCCGACACTGCTCCCGGTATTCCCGCTCAGCCCGATGACCTCCCCTTGAGCCAGCTGTTGCCCGAGCTTGACCGCGGCGCCCCAACGTGTGAGGTGGTAGTAGCGAGCGACCGTGCCGTCGCGGTGCAGGATGAAGATTCGGTTCTCGTCACGCGGGTCGTTGTTCCCATCCGTGAAACGCTCTTCGATACCGATTACCGCACCGCCACGAGCGGCATGCACCCGGGTCCTGATGGGCATGCCGATGTCATATGCGTAGCGGGCGATACCCCGGTGAGTGGGAGGGAGGCCACAGTTCCCGGTCACGACCAGGAAGGACTGCCCGACTTCCCACGGCAGGACGTAGGGTGATGACGACTGGTCGGGGTAGCCGCTGCAGACGTCTTCCGGGAGGGGCTCTTCGGGGGGCTGATTGACCACGGGACCGGCGTCGTCACCACAACACAGCAGCGCGACGGAATAGAAGAGTATCAGTGGAGTTCGATACATAACGCGTCTTACCGGGTGGTAGACTCCTCTAGTTCACGAAAGCGGATTTCCCCTGCTCTTTCGGGGCACTTGGCGGTCGCGCCCTCATAGAACATACGGATCGCGATGAGGTCACGGTCCAGGTCGCCCGTGGGAATGAGCGGGTCGCCCACGCGGCACTCGCGCCTGGTATAATCGAAGGAAACGGGGATGATGGGAACACCGGCCGCTTGCGCAATGTGATAGAACCCCGACTTCCAGTAGCCGGTTCTCTTCCGGGTTCCCTCCGGCGTGATCGCCAGGAGAAAGCGGTCGCGCCCATGAAATACCGCCGCCATGTGGGGCACGATATCGTGAGGCCGGCTCCGGTCGATCGGCAGGCCTCCAATGCGGCGCATGAGGCCCGCCACCGGCCAGCGAAAGACCACGTCCTTCATCATGAATC
>JABDII010000435.1 GCA_013003805.1 Gemmatimonadales bacterium | reverse complement strand
TCGACGCCTGCTACCAAGGCATACGCCAGGCTTCGATCCTCGAGGGCGTTGAACGGCATCAACGGGTGCTTCTTCATCGGCGACCTTTCACTCTTTCTCGACTGAGACGCTGTCCGGCTTTGACGTTTCGGCGGGCCGAACCGTCGGGGTTCGGTGTTCAGCGCGCAGGCGGCATCAGCATCCTGGTGGCGGCGGCGAGGGCCGAAGACAGGAACCGGTCCACGCGGTCGGCCTGTTGGCCCGCCTCGCTCCCAGCCGCTACCAGGTCGCTCGCGGGCAACACCGCTCCGAGCCATCCCTCGGTGTGCCAGTGCCCCCCAGCCGCAAGGGCCGATAGCACAGGCTCTTCCGGCTGGGGCCAGGGGTTCACATAGAAATAGGGCTCGTCGTAGTTCCCGTCTCCCGGACTCAAACCAACGTTGATGGACCGCGACTGCTCATCCTCGCGCTCCGAGTCCAATGTGATCAGGGTGGCAATGTCGAAATGGTGCGGCCAACACCGCACCGGCGACGCATTCACGGCTTTCGCTTTCACTCGGCTGAGCGCATGATGAGCGTTGGCGTACCAGCGGGTGCATTCTTCGAATTCGGCTGACGGGCCGCGGGTAAACTCCGCACCAGTGGCCACACCATGAGACGGCAGGTCGTAGTCACGCCGCTGGAGCGGGCCTTCGACCCCCTCTGAAAACCGACTCGCAACAGCTCCCATCCACTCGTAGGCCTCGTCCAGCGTTTTCCCGTCCAAGGTGAAATCCGCGAGCCGCTCGTCTCCCGTCTCCAGCAGGACGAGAGACAGGCTTGAGAGATCGAGGGCGGCGCGCACCGGGCGTTTCGTCCCAACCGGCTGGCCGACCAACATCCGATGCGCCGGATCCCACTGGAGCGTGCTCTGACTATCGTCCGGCGTGGGCGCGAGGAACGTATGCCCGACGGCCGCAGGAACCTGGGCGGCCCAATGGAGCAGGAGCCTCGCCCCGGTGAGAGACTGTGGCGCCGGTCGGCCGACTCCCTCCCACTTAGCTGTCCGCATCAGATGAGTTCCGGGTCAGCCATAATCTCAACCAGTGACGGCCCTGACTGGGCCAGCGCCTGGGTGATGGCCTCATCCAGCTGTCCACGATCGGTGACCCGGATGCCCATCGCTCCACACAGCCGGGCGAACTCCGAGAAATCCGGATTGTGGAGCGAGGTCTGCCACACGTCCCACTGCCCCGCGCGCTGCTCCTTGCTGATTTTCCCGAGCTCGTAATTGTTGATCAGAATGTGGGTGATCTTCATACCGTACTTCACCGCCGTTGTCAGCTCGGCCATGTATTGCCCGAACCCACCGTCGCCTGAGACAGCGATGACCGGCCGGCCCCGGAACCGGGGATCATCCTCTTGGGTCGCAGCCCACGCGCCCAACGCCGCCGGATAGGCAAATCCGATTGAGCCCAGGTAGCCGGACATCAGGATCGACTGCCGGGTGCACTCGAAGTACCGGCCAAACGAATAGGTGTTGTTCCCTACATCCACCGCCATGATGGCGTCGTCCGGGATGTGCCGGTTCAACGCAGCGAACAGAGCTGCGGATCCCACCCCCTTGCCACGGTTTTCTCGCTCACGCTTGGCCTTCTCTGCTCGCCAAATCGCCCAACGCTCGGCCACCTCGGATCGCTGGTCCACGGCCTCGGTTCGTCCGCCGAGGGCATGCTTGAGAGCGGTCACGGTCACCCCAATCTCGCCCCACACCGGGACGTCCACCGCGTGGAACTTCCCCAGTGCCATGGGGTCGAAATCCACCTGGATGGTTGGCTTCTTCGGGGTGATGCCGGTGTGGTTACTGAAGCTCGCGCCGAGCACCAGCAGGCAATCGCTCTCATTCATGAACCAACTGGCGATGGGCGTCCCGCTCCGGCCGAGCACCCCACACCCGAGAGGATGGCTATCGGCAATGAGTCCCTTGCCTTTGAAGGTCGTGATCACGGGCGCATGAAGCTCCTCCGCCAGGGCGAGGACTGCGGGCATATGGAAGCGCGCGCCATGCCCGACGATAATGACTGGACGCTTGGCCGGTCTCAGGAGTGCGGTCGCTTGGTCGAGTGCCTCTGCCGGCGGGGCGATGGTTCGTGGCGTGACCCGTCCGGTGGGAGAGCCAGCCGTGGCACCCTCTTGGGCCGGCGCGTGCTGGACCTCGTCTGGGAAGATCAGGTGCGACACTCCACGATTGAGCAATGCGCTCTTGCACGCAAGGTTGATCAACTCGGCATGCTTGCTGGTGTGGAGTACGGGTTGGCTCCACTGCGCCACCTTGCCGAATGCCGCTGCGAGGTCGACTTCCTGGAAAGCCCCGGGGCCGAGCACCTGGGTTTCGACTTGGCCGGTGAGGGCAAGGACTGGAGAGCGGTCGACGTTTGCGTCCCACAACCCAGTGAGGAGGTTGGTCGCTCCGGGGCCGGCAATCGAAAAGCAGGCCGCCGGCCTGCCCGTCAATTTCCCGTACGCGGAGGCGGCGAAGGATGCCGCTCCTTCGTGTCGGATTCCGACATAGCGAAGTCGCCCAGCCTCTTCCTGACGCCGGAGGGCATCGGCCAAGCCCAAGTTCGAGTGACCGACCATTCCCCACACCGCGGTGATGCCCCAATTGACCATGGTCTCGGCCATCACGTCGGCCACCGTCCGCGTGTGTGGGCTCTCCTCCTCGAACCCAACATAGATCCCGTCTTTCCGGACGTCGACGGCGTAGGTCGCGACTCCATCGTCGTAGCCACCGGGTGGTTTGCCGGTCAGGGGGTCGTAGTCCCAGCCATGCCAGGGGCACCGGAGCCAGCCGTTCTCGATGGACCCTTCTCCGAGCGGCCCTCCTTGGTGGGGACACTTATTGTCGAGCGCGGCGTACTGTCCCTCGTGGCGGGTCATGCATACGGTTTGGCGGGCACACG
>JABDII010000421.1 GCA_013003805.1 Gemmatimonadales bacterium | reverse complement strand
GTGTTGGTCTGGCGGTCCTTGAAGAGTCCGCTCTCAGCGGCCTCGAAGGTAAGGGTCTCGCCATCGAGTCGGCGATCGAAGACCCCGGTGGCGCCGACTTCCCGCCCCTGGGCGATCTCCTGATCATCGAGTGCGCTCGCAGTACCCTCAGCCCAAAAGACGGCCACGGGGATGCCGTTCAGATCCTCGTTGGCGACCCGTCGCTTCTCGAGTGACGAGAACGGGAAGGCGATGCTCGAGTCCCCCTGCACGAACGCCACCACCCGTTCCATCGCCGGGAGCCGCCCGTCGCTTCGGCCTCGGAAGAACTGCTTGATGGGAGAGCGCTGGGAGTCGTAGTGCCGGTAGGGATTCCTCCCGTAGTTGCGCGAGTGTCCGGTATCGCGCGAGAGGACGCGGGCATCAGGATGCGCCCCCTTGGCGAGCGACCAGCTGACCAGCGGGGCAGGGACGAATGTCAGCATGCGGCCAGCGTACGCCCCCACGATTCCTTCGCCACTCGCCTGCTGCCACCAACTCTCAGTTTGACGGTCGTACATGACGAGGTCCGAGTGCCTGAGCCGGCCGGTTGTCCCAAAGTCGAGGACGGTATCGTCGAGGCGCCGGTCGAACGCGAGGGCGGTGTTGCACAACGGACAGAACGTGATCGAGACCGGTGTCTGCCCAACCTGGTCGTTCACGATCTCGTGCCACATGAGGATCTGGATGGGATAGATCCGAACCTGGTCCTCGATCTCCAACAGGACCACCGGCTCTCGGCCCTTCAGCCACCGGTCCGCCTGATCGACCGAAACGAACTTGGGCCGATCGATGGGAGGGATGCCGTCCTTGGGTGGGCCACCGGATACGATCTCGTCGAGCGGGACAGTGTGCTTGGAGAAATCGGTGCGCCAACCCGGGACGGATTGGGCATGAGCCGTGAGCGGAAGCGCCGCGGCGACGAGCGCGAGCGCGCTACTCAGTATGATGGGATTCATGGGAGGGGAACGAGCCCCGCCACGATACGGTTCCCCTGAGAGTAAGGAGTGAGGACAGAGGAGGTTCGCCCATTCACACTCCTTACTCCTCACTTCTTACTTCTTACTTCTTACTCCTATCGCCTGCTGCCTGCCAGCGCCCGGTAGTACTCCTCCACCAGGTCGCGGTACTCGGGCGGCACCTTGTCGCTCCCGACCTGCTCGAGACGCTCGGCGTCCGGGCCGGTCAACGCCCGGCGGAGCCCGTACTCGAATTCCTTGAGCCCCTGGAGCAGCTGCTGCTGGAGCCGGATTGCCGAGCGCGTGTCCTCGTACGTATCGCTCATGCCGAGGTCGCGCATGCCCGAGATCACCCGATCGAGCTCACCGGTGTCCATGCCCTCTTGGCGGAGTTGGTTCCGCAGCTCCTGGAGCTCACGGCGGCGTTGCTCGGCCTCACGGCGCCATTGACGCACGTCCTCGGGGGAGAACTGTCCCGGTTGAGCCGAACCACGAGGCCGCCCAGGCTGGCCGCCCGGACGGCCGGTCGCGTTTGGCTGGCCGCCTGCCTGTGGCTGTTGGCCGCCCTCGGCCTGCTGCTGTCCCTCACTGGGTTCACCCTCTTGGCCTTGCTGTCCTGCCGCCTGCTGCCCGGGTTGGAGCCTCCGCTCCGGGTCGCTTTCCTGTCCTGGCTGGCCTTCCCCGCCGGATTCGGCCCGCTGCTCCATGCGGTCGCCCAGAGACTCGAGGCCGGTCACGGCCGAACGTGCGCGGTCGAGGGCCTCTTCCAGATTCCGCTCGCGTGAGGGCCCCAGCGCACCGGCCGCGTCGTCGATCTTGTCGCGGAGCTCCTCCAGGTCGGTTCGAATCTGGTCCTCGAAGTTCCGCGCGTAGTCCTGCGATCGACCCTGGATGACGCCACGGGAGTAGAGAAGCTTTTCCTTCAGCTGGTTGTCGCGGATCGATCCGGCGGCCTCGGTGAGACGGCGTGACGCCTCGGTTTGGTCACGGCGTGAGTCGCGCGCCGCTTGATCCAGTTGCCGCTCTAGCTCACCAACCTCCTCGGCCATTGCGCCCTTCTGATCGACCATCTGCTGGAGTCGCGCCCGTGCATCCGGATCGGCGGGATCGAGCCGCTCGAGCTCTTGTATCATCCGTCGCTCCTGCTCCAGCAGCCGCTCGGCGCGTTGTCGCGCGTCATCGATGTCGCGGGTGAGACGGTCCTCACGGGTCCGCTCGAGCCGGCGCCGGGCCTCCCTGAGCTGATCGAGCGCGGACGACCCCTGCGCCACCCCACTCGACCCCTGGGTTGATGCCGCTCGTCGCATGGCCTCGGCGGCTTCCCGCAGTCCGCGCGCGGTTTCGGCGAGGTCGGGCAGCGACTGCTCGCGCGCGAGGCGCTCCAGCCGACGGGCCTCCTGCTCGACTTCTTCGGCCAGGCGTCGTTGCCCGCCGCCGCCACCGCCTGCCTGGGGGGCCTGGCCGGCTTGGGCTCGCGCCCGCAAGCGCTCGTTCTCCTGCTGCTGCCGGCGCGCGAGCTTCTTGAGCTTCTCGAGCGTCTCGTCGATGCTCTGGTCCGCGGCCTGTTGGTTCCCTCGCTGGACTTGTTCGTACTGATTGCGCATCCGGTCGAGCTCGAGCTCGAACAGATCGGCCAATTCCTCGCTGATCTCCCCGTCTTCGCCGGCCGATCCACCCCCTTGCCCAAACCCCACTTGGAATTCTCGGTATGCGGCTTCCGCGCGCTGCAGTTGTTGCAGCGCGCGCTGTTCCGGCTGCAGCGCGTCCTTGGGTTTCTGCTGTCCGAGCTCCTCTTCGGCGGACTCCATTTCGGTGACGGCCTTGGGCAACGCTTCTGCCACTACCGCGAACGCCGAGTCGACCCCGGCGACGCCGCGGGTCCGCATGCGCTCGATGAGCGTGTTGACCTCTTCGCGCAACCGTCCTTGGGAGAGGGTCACCGTCGACATGTGCTCCCGGAATTCCCGGTCGCTGTACTTCGCGCGGTCTCGGACGATCCGGAACGTGGCGGCGATGATTTGCCGCTGTCGCTCGGACAACTCGCCGCCCACCGAACTCATCCCCTGGCCGGGCTGCTGGTCGGCTTGGCGGAAGGTCCGGTCGAACGGGCGGATTTCCATGAAGTAGATGTCGGTGGATGCCTCCTGGCGCAGAGCCCCGCGACGCGCGTCCCTGGCCGTGGCGTAGTAGGAAACGAAATCGCCGGGTTCGAGTTCGAGTTCCTCGAGGAAGAAGGTGTGGTCTGCTGACACATCCTTGAGCCGCCCACCGGAGTAGAGCGAGACGGCTTGCTCCTCACCGCCGTTCACGGCGTAGACTAGCTCCACGTTGCCAACGCCGTAGTCGTCCTGGGCCTGGACCTCGGTCAAGACCTCCTCCAGGCTCGACACGGAGATATCACGTCCCGGCTTGGTGAACGACACGCTTGGCGGTTGGTCCGTGAGCGGATCGATCAGATAGTCTGGCGAGGCAACCACCAAGTCGCCCTGCACGCTCTCGAGCAGGACCCGGTACGTGCCCTCTTCGCGGACGGTCAGAGTTCCGGCGAGTCTTCCCTCAGGCTCGACCGTAAGTGGGATCGTGTCTCCCGGCTGGACGACGAGGACGCCGGCCGTCACCTCCACGGTCGGCGTGATGTGGATGATTGCGCGCGTTCCCGTGAGCGCCACCACATCGCCAGATCCCTCTTGGACCTGTGGCGCCAACCCGGTGTAGGACGGGAACCGGTACTCCACTGCGATATCGTCTACATACGGCAGATCGACGACTTCGATCTGAAAAACCTGAGAGCGGACCCCGCTCGCCTCGACGAAATACTCTCGCGGCTCGGAGACGTCGAAGACCATGAGCGAGTATCCCGTCGTCGTGTCCTCGATGGTCATCGGCCAGCGATCCCACTGCGTGGCATCCGTCGCCTTGACGACCAGGTCCACCTCGTCCGCGTCGAAGTTCCGGAGCTGGGCGGACACCTTGAGGTCGGACCCGCGAGGCACGGTGACGCTTCCAGGATCGACCGTGATGCTGTAAGGATTGAATCCGAGCGCCTTCCACGGCATCACCAAGAGCGGGGTGCTGTTATGCAGGAATGCCGGCCCGAAGAGGAAGAGCAGGGC
>JABDII010000412.1 GCA_013003805.1 Gemmatimonadales bacterium | reverse complement strand
GTGACAGGGGCTGCATGGCAAGTCGAGGTAGAATATGTGTCGGTGGGCGTTGAGTGGCGGGGTCTGACTTGGCGAGCTAGGGCCGAACAAACCGATGACGCGTGTCCCGACCGCGCTCGCGACGTGCATCAGGCCTGAGTCGTTACTGACGACCGTGGTAGCCAGCGCTGCGAGGTCAATCGCGTCCTCGAGGCTCGTACGACCGCACAGATTGATCACGCCGCACTCGGCGGCCTGTCGGATGCGCTCTCCGAGCTCGACCTCCTTCGGCGATCCATCGAGCCACACCTGATAGCCCGCGGCAGTAAGGCGTCGTGCCAATGCTGTAAAATGTTCGATGGGCCAGCGCCTGGATGGGCCGAACTCGGCCCCAGGCGTGAAGAGGATCACTGGGCGCGCGAGGTCGAGTCCGAGCCGTTGAATGAGATGCCGCTGGTTGTCGGGCCGCACGGTCAGTTTGGGATATGGGGTAGGCGGTGGCGTGGGGGCGTCGGCCGGCAGCCCCAGTGCGACATACCGCTGGACGGTGCCGGGCAGGGTGTCCGGATTCAACGTCCGAATATCGTTGAGTAGTCCATAGCGCACTTCCCCGCGGTACCCGGTGCGCTGAGGAATGCGGGCGAAAAACGGCGTGAGCGCTGACTTGATGGTGAGGGGGAGAACAATCGCCTGGTCGTAGCGCTCCTCACGCAAGGCGCGGCCCAGCCGGCGTCGGGCGATGAGTCCGAGTTGTCCCGGTCCGGCGGCCATCTCCACGGATCGTCTCACCTCGGGCGTGCGGGTCAGGATGGGCAACGACCAGCGGGGCGCCAGCACATCGATCACAACGCCAGGGACGCGGGTCTGGAGGGTCATGAACAGGCTCTGCGCCATGACCATGTCGCCGACCCAGGCGGGGCCGACGACCAGAATCCTGCGGGGTGGCGTGTGCACGTTTCGTCGCCCCCGGTGTCCCGGGTATCAGTCGACCTGCAGGACAGCGAGGAAGGCCTCCTGGGGAATCTCGACCGAGCCCAGCTGCTTCATGCGCTTCTTTCCTTCCTTCTGTTTCTCCAGCAGCTTGCGCTTGCGGGTTACGTCGCCGCCGTAGCACTTGGCGGTCACGTCCTTGCGCAGCGCCGAGATCGTCTCCCGCGCGATAATGCGCTGGCCGATGGTGGCCTGGATGGCCACCTGATACAGCTGTCTGGGAATGAGCTCCTTGAGTTTCTCGGCCACCTTCCGACCCCACTCGTAGGCCTTGTCCCGATGAATGATCACGCTGAAGGCGTCCACCTGTTCACCGTTGATGAGCATGTCGAGCTTCACCAACTCCGACGGGCGATACGCCGCGATCTCGTAATCGAGCGAGGCGTAGCCTCGGCTGAGCGACTTGAGTTTGTCGTAGAAGTCGAGGACGATTTCTCCGAGTGGAAACTCCCAGTCGAACTCGACCCGCTGCGTGTCGACGTAGCGCATGCCAAGGTAGATCCCTCGCCGCTCCTGCCCGAGCTTCATGATCGAACCGATGTACTCACTCGGCGCCATTATGCGTGCCTTGACGTAAGGCTCCTCAATTCGGTCGATACCTGCTGGGTCCGGCAGATGCGTGGGATTCTCCACCACGAGTTCCTCCCCGTTGGCGAGGTACACGTGGTACTCGACGGTCGGCACCGTGGTAATGAGGTCGAGATCGAACTCTCGGTGGAGGCGCTCCGACACGATCTCCATGTGAAGGAGGCCGAGGAAGCCGCAGCGGAATCCGAACCCGAGCGCGGTCGAACTTTCGGGCTCGTACTGCAGGCTCGCGTCGTTGAGGACGAGACGCTCGAGGGCATCGCGCAACCCCTCATATTGATCCGATTCGGTGGTGTAGACCCCGGCGAAGACCATCGAATGCACGTCACGGTAGCCGGGGAGGAGATCGGCCGCGCGCCGGCCGGCATCGAGGACGGTGTCCCCCACGCGGGAGTCCCGCACGTCCCGAAGGCTGGCCACGAAGTATCCGACCTCTCCGGCGCGCAGCTCGGTCGCCTTGTGTTGGCCCAGTTGGAGGTAACCGACCTCGTCCACCTCGTAAAG
>JABDII010000405.1 GCA_013003805.1 Gemmatimonadales bacterium | reverse complement strand
CGCGTTGGGCGATCCCGCGATCGCCGAGGCCAATGCGGTCTCTCCCACCGAATTGTTGATCACCGGCAAGACGCTCGGCACGACCAGCCTCCTGATCTGGTCGTCCACCGGGGCGCCGAGGTTCTATTCGGTGGAGGTCACGGCCGACGCGCCCGGGCTCGAGCGCTTCATCAAGGATCTAATGCCGGACGAGGACGTCCAGGTGTCCGCCAGCGGCAACACGGTTACCCTCTCTGGCACGGTCCGGGACCCCAACTCGGTGGCCCGAGCGATTGAGATTGCTGAGACCAGCGGGGCCACGGTGATCGATAACCTGGTGGCCCCGCCGGCCGTCCAGATCCTGCTCCAGGTCCGGTTTGCCGAGGTTACCCGGACCGGTATCAGGGCGTTCTCGAGTGTCCTGCGTACCCTGAATCCCCAGAACCTGTCCGATGACAATGCGGACTTCTTTGGCGGGACGACCTCGGACGGCGATCTGGACTTCCTGATGACGGATCCGATGGGTAGTGCCGTGGGCGGCCTCGTTCCCACGTCCAGCATTGAGGCAATCATTCGCGCCTCCACCGCCAAGGGCGATTTCAGGAGCCTCGCCGAGCCGAATCTCCTCACCCTGCCGGGGAAGGAAGCGACGTTCCTGGCCGGTGGTGAGTTTCCCTACCCGATTGTCCAGGGCGGCGGCGACAGAGGCGCGGTCACCATCGTCTTCAAGGAATTCGGAATCCGGCTTCGCTTCACGCCCACGATCACACGCAGCGGGGCGATTCGATTGAAGGTGATGCCTGAGGTATCCTCACTCGATTTCGCCAACGGCCTGGTCTTCGAAGGATTTGCCATTCCCTCGCTCTCGACTAGGCGGGCGGAGACTGAGGTCGAGCTTCGGGCTGGCCAGTACCTGGCCATCGCCGGGCTCATCGACAACAACTTGATCGACAACGTGACCAAGATTCCCATCTTGGGCGACATCCCGATCTTGGGTCGTTTTTTCCGATCCACCGATGCGCGACACAGGCGCAGCGAGTTACTAGTGTTGATCACCCCACACTTCGTCGTCGCCAATGAGACCGCGGTCCCCCTGCCGACCGGCGAGCCTGAAACCTGGAAGTGGCCCAGATGGATGAGGTATCCTAAGAACTAGGGGTAGCTGGCCGCTCAACTCCTGGAGGAACCCGGCGATGCCGACACGCCGACGCTTAGTCCGGAATACCCGCGGGGCAACCCTCGCGCTGATCGCACTCTCCATGATCGTGGTCTTGGCGATAGCAGCGCTCGCCGTTGACCTGGGCATGCTCATCAAGACCCGCGCCGAGGCGCAACGGACCGCCGACGCGGCGGCGCTGGCCGGCGCCAGCGCCTTCCTGAGCGGACCCGCGGTGGGGCACGTTCAGGATGCCATTGACCGGGCGCTCGAGCTGTCCGCGGAGAACTACGTGGACGGACAATACGTCGACACCACGGGGCAAACGCAGCAGGTGATCGGCGCGAGCACCTGGGCCTACACCACCGAGGCCACGGTTGAGGTGGTGCCCAACGACGTGCTGGTCCGGGTCACCATCAATCGTCCCAACGTGGGGACCTGGTTTGCCGAGGTCTTCGGGATCCAGCTCGTGCCCGTGCTCGGTCGCGCCGCCGCAGTAGCGGCCTCCACCGGAGCCGCCCGGTGCGTCAAGCCCTTCGCCGTCCCGGACATCTGGGACGAGAACTCGGCCATGCGGAGCGGAGGCCCCTACTTCGAGACCGGCGACACCGATGGCGATATGGAGTGGGACTGGAACGAGCATTGGGTGTTCGACGACGCCACTTCGCCCTACAACGGGACGGACCACTACGAGGTCTATGACCCCAATGTGGCGAGTGGTACCCAGACCGGCTACGGGAGCCCGTGGCGGAACGGCAATGGATCCGGCGTGGTTGACGACTACGGCCGCCCGATGACCATCAAGGCCCAGAGCCCCTCGGGAGCGCTCGGACCGGGTTTCTTCTACCCCTGGCGGCTTCCCGGCCTGCAAGGGGCCGCCGACTACCAGGCGGCCATTCTGGGCTGCCCCGTTCCCGACTCGGTTGTGGTCGGGCAATCGTACGACGTCGAGACCGGGAACATGGTGGGGCCAACCCGTCATGCCATCGACAGCCTGATTTCTACGGACGCCAACGCCCAGTGG
>JABDII010000399.1 GCA_013003805.1 Gemmatimonadales bacterium | reverse complement strand
GGGCATGGCCACCGTCTACGTGGCTCGGGACATGAAGCACAACCGCTCCGTCGCCGTCAAGGTCCTTCGCGCCGACCTTGCGGCGACCCTGGGCCCGGATCGGTTTCTGAAGGAAATCGAGATCGCCGCCCAGCTGAATCACCCTCACATCCTAGCGCTCATCGATTCTGGTGAGGCCGCAGGGTTTCTCTACTACGTCATGCCGCTCATTCAGGGCAGTTCGCTTCGCCGGCGGCTCGAGCGCAATGGGAGGCTCGATCTCGCGGAGGCATTAACCATCACGCGCGAAGTTGCCGAGGCGCTCTCGTATGCCCATCGCAAAGGCGTGGTCCATCGTGACATCAAGCCAGAGAACATCCTGTTCTCCGAGGGGCACGCCATCGTCGCCGACTTCGGCATCGCCCGGGCCGTTGGATCCGCCGGCATCCAGCACCTCACGCGGACCGGGGTCCCGCTCGGCACCCCGGGATACATGAGTCCCGAGCAGGCCATTGGGCGAACGGACATCGGTCCGGCAGCCGACGTGTATGGACTGGCCTGCGTTACCTACGAAATGGTGATCGGTGAGCCACCGGACATGTGGCCATCGGACGAGGCGCTCCGGCTTGCGCGTTTCATCGACGCCCAGCCTACCCATCGCGATCGGCTAGAGGCACTCCCGAGCGAGGTCGAGCGCGCGCTGGTCCGGGCCCTGGCTCTCCGCCCGAACCAGCGTTTCTCGAACCCCGTGGAATTTGCCGACGCGCTGGAACGGCCTATGGGGGTCCGGCGGTACAGCAGGACGGAAGTCGACCGGATCGTCGGTCATGCGGCCGACCTCCAGGCCACCCGTCCAACCCAATCCGATGCCCTCACCCTAGGCACGGTTCAGCAGATCGCGGCGGATGTCGGCATTCCGCCGGAGCATGTGCGGTCCGCCGCCCGCGCGCTGGAACCCCGGCCACAGCGACCGCCGGCACAGCCGTCGAAGTTCCTTGGCGGCCCAACCACTCTCGACGTCGAGTACACGCTCGAAGGCGAAGTGGCAGAATCCGAGTATTTGACTCTGGTTGAAGACATCCGGACGACCCTCGGGGTCGTCGGCAACGTCAGCACCCTCGGGACGTCGATGACCTGGAACAGCGCGGGGATGGGAAACACATCACGCGACGTCACCGTAGCGATCACCTCGAGGGGAGGCGGAACTCGCCTCCGTGTGACCGAGCGCCTCAAGAACCTTGCTGGAGGCCTCTTCGGCGGCATCATGGGTGGAGTCGGGGGTGGCGGAATGGGACTCGCGATGGGTATCGGCATGGGGGTGTTCGACTCCCCCGCGGCGGCGGTGCTACTCGTTCTCACCAATGTTGGCTTTTCCTACGTGCTGGCCCGAACCATCTTCCGCTCGACCAGCCGGAAACGGTCCGGCGAGCTTCAACGCCTGGCTGATCGCCTTGCGGCATATATCACCGACGTGAACCAGCCCGCCCTTCCGCAAGGAGTATCGGCCAGGCCAAACGATGACCCTCGAGGTGCCCTTGGAGACTCCTGACCCAGCACCCGTCCTTCTACGGCACGAAGGCCCACTAGCCTTTCTGACCCTCAACCGGCCCGGCCGGCTCAACGCCGTCAGCCTCCCACTCTACAACGATCTGGCCGCAGTTTTGCAGGAACTCGGGAACGATCCGGCCGTCCGTGCCGTTGTAATCACAGGTGCGGGACGAGCGTTTTGCGTAGGTGCGGACCTCAAGGCCCATGGCGAGGCGGAACCGACCCGGGAGGAACGCCGCCGATACGCCGAGACCGGACAACGAGTCCACCGGGCCCTGCAAACGCTGTCCAAGCCGGTGGTGGCGGCCGTGAACGGTCACGCGATTGGCGCCGGGCTGGAGCTGGCCCTGTCGTGCGATGTCATTGTCGTGGCTGATGAGGCCAAGCTCCGGTTCCCGGAACTTGCCCTCGGCACGTTCGTCGGTGGCGGCTTGACCTACACGTTGATGCAGCGCGTCGGCGTGTGCAGGGCGAAGGAGCTGGTACTCCTCGCCGAATTCTTCGACGGGAAGGAGGCAGCCCGCATTGGGCTCGTGAACCGATGTGTTCCTACGGCGGAAGTACTCGTCAGCGCCACAACCCTGGCCGAACGACTTGCAGCCATGGCTCCGGTACCGCTCGCCCTGGCCAAGCAGTTGTTCGATCACGCGTGGCATCAGAACGCCGAAGCAGCCTTGAAACGCGAGACCGAGGCGCTGCTCCGATGCATGGAGACGAGCGACTGGCGCGAGGGCATCGAGGCGTTCCATGAGCGACGAGAGCCGCGATTCACTGGTTCATAGGATCCAGCCGTCCCTCGACCTCATTCTCAACCCCCAAGCTGTCGCAATCGTCGGGGCCTCGCGCGACCCCAAGAAGCGTGGCTACCAGGCAATCAAGACGCTTTTCGCGGCCGGCTTCACCGGGAAGCTCTTCCCAGTCAACCCGAATGGCGGCGAAATCTTGGGCCTGCCCGTCGCGACGTCCCTCGCTGAACTGCCCACAACTCCGGACCTCGCGTTCGTCTGCACCCCTGCCGAGTCTGTCCCCTCGGTTCTCGAGGAGTGCGCCCGCCGGGGAGTTCCCGGCGCCGTCGTCTCGGCAGTGGGATTCCGCGAATCCGGCGAAGAAGGCCTCGCACTCGAGCGTCGGATCCTGGAGATCGTGCAGCAGACCGGGCTTCGCCTGGTCGGACCGAACACCTCGGGCGTGCTCAACACGGCCATCGGTCTCAACCTGGTCGGTGTGCCCGATGTCCCGAGAGGACACATCGCCTTGTTGTCCCAGTCGGGTAATGTCGGCCTCGAGATCCTGAACGAGTGTATTCGCGATTCTCTCGGAGTGTCGCACTATGTCGGCGTGGGCAATGAGTCCGACATCTCGTTCCACGAGTACCTGGAATACCTCGCCGACGACGGAAACACCCGCGTGGCTCTCATGTATGTGGAGGGGTTCAGGGACGGCCGGCGCTTCATCGAGGTCGCGAAGGAGTTGAGCGAGAAGCTCCCCATCGTTCTCCTCAAGGGAGGACGTTCCGTGCGAGGCGTCGCCGCCGCCCGTTCACATACAGGGGCGATAGCCGGCTCGTATCCAGTCCTCCGGGCCGCTCTCCGGCAGAGCGGCATCATCGAGGTCCAGCGTTCGGACGAACTCGTCCCCGTGGCCCAGATGCTGGTGAATCAGCCGGTCATGCGCGCCGGAAGCGGCGCCGTGATCCTCACCGACGGTGGCGGCCACGGCACCCTCGCCGCAGATGCGCTCGCCGAATTGGGCGTCGAGTTAGCTGACCTGCTGCCCGGTACGATAGAACGCCTCCATGGACTGTTGGGACGGGCGGCGAATGGGTGCAATCCGGTCGACGTCGCGGGGGCAGCAGATCGCGACCCTCGGATTCTCGCTCAGGCACTGGAGATCCTGGCGCCGGATCCGAACGTGGGAGGTGTGCTCCTCGTAGGGCTCTTCGGCGGGTACTCCCATCGCTTCTCGGGAGAGCTTGCGCCGGCCGAAGACGAGGCCGCGCACGAGATGGCGCGAATCATGGCTGAGGCAGGCAAACCCCTCGTGATGCACTCGTTGTATGCCAATGCGCCGAATGAAACACTGGGCTGGCTCCGGCAGCATGGCGTGCCGGTAACCAGTTCCATCGAGATTGGCGCACGATGCATGCGCGCCGCCTACAGCCGCGGACGGTTCCTGGAAAGCCGTCCGCTGCCCCCCGCCCCACCTCCGCCACGTCGAACGGAGCCGCCCGCCATCACCCTGGCGCGGCGCGAGGGACGAAGCACCCTCATGGAGCCCGAAGCGCGGGCGCTGCTCTGCGAGCAGGGGGTCCCTCTGGTACCCGCAACGCTCGCCCGGACGGCTGACGCGGTAGCGAGGGCGGTGCGTCAAGCGGGCGAGCCGGTGGCGCTCAAGATCGTGTCGCCATCGATTTCCCATAAGAGCGATGCGGGTGGGGTGGCGCTCGGAATCCAGGGAGAGGACGAAGCCCGGCGAGCCTTCAGCTGCGTGCTCGACTCGGCGGCGCAATATGCGGTTTCCGGGGGCTCGGTGCCCGACATTCGCGGTGTGCTGGTGACCCCCATGCTGACGCAGCCGGTCGCCGAGATCATCGTGGGCGTCAAGCGGGACGCGCAGTTTGGACCGGTCCTGACCGTCGGAGCCGGCGGGATAGCGGTGGAGCTCTTCCGCGATACGGCGCATCGGCGGCTCCCAATCAGTCGCACCGAGGTGCTGGAGATGCTCGAGGAAATCCGCCTTGCACCGCTCCTCAAGGGCTACCGGGGCCGAGCCGCCGCCGATCTCGAGGCGCTGGCACACGTCATCCTGGGTGTTGCGGCCTGCGCACTCTCCCACCCGGAAATCGAGGAGCTGGAAGCGAACCCGGTGTTCGCGTATCCCACCAGCGCCGTGGTGGTGGACGTCCGCGCCTTCCTCCAAGACCTGCCCGATTCGGATCGGATGTCCCAGCCGGCGGCGGAGACAGCTACCGGCATTCGGGCCACCGCCTAGGCTTCCTGCTCGTTCGCCGCCTCCGCGTCCCCTTCCAGCCTCGCGATCTTCTGCTGTATCGCCTCAGGTAGCGGCGTCTTCCGGCCCCGTGCGTAGTCGTAGGACACGATCACGCCTTGCCCCTCGGCCACCACGGCCTGCTTGGTGAGCGAGACGACCCGGTATCCCATCGTGAATCGGTCCGGGGCAATACCCGTGGCCCGGCCCCCGACCTCGACAGTATCGGGATAGTAGAGCGGCAGGTGGAACCGGCAGGCGGTCGAGTGAAGAATGGCCCCGACGCGATCCTGCTCCATCGACTCGATGAGCCCACACCGCTCCAGATACGCAATCCTAGCCGACTCGAAATACCGGAACAGGACCGCATTGTTCACATGGCCGTAGGCGTCCATCTCGCCCCATTGCACCGGTAACGTGATCACGACGGGGAAATCGGCAAGCAGAGGGTGTGCCACGAGTCGGAATGCAGAGCGGAGGGTGAAAGTCGATAGTCGCTGGCCGAAACAGTCTCGTCACGGCCAGCGACTCACGACCAAAGACTAGCGACTTGCTACAGCCTCAACTTCAGTTTCCCGTAGTAGAACCCGCCGTTGGTACCGAATTGTGTGACTCGGCGGCTGTAGATAAACCGCTCGCTGCTCCGGTTGGCGTCCAGCTGATGTTCGTCGGGGAAGGTATTGAAGATGTTGACACCACCGACTGACAGCTGGACCTGGGGGATGATGTCGAACGTGATGTCGAGGTCGAAGAGCGTCTTCGCCCCAAACGTCTCGTCGTTGTCCGGGTTGGTCGGTTTGTACTCGATACTTCCGTAATACGTACCACGGGCCGTGACGCTATACCGATCGCGGGCGAAACGCGCCGAGAGACTAACCTTTTCGCGCGGCAGCGCATCCTCTAACCGGTTTTGTTCTTCCCGGTTGAAGATGGTCGTCCGGACGGCGTCCAGGTCCCCGCCGGCGAACTTGTTCGCCACCGACTGAGGCACGTTGACCCTCTGAACCTCGGTGTCGGTGATGTTGACCGACCCGGTGAGATTGAGGGTCCCATCGCCGATCGTCGTCGCGTACTGGGCCACGACGTCGACACCGTTGGTCTTGGTGTCTACGGCATTGGCAAAGAACTGCACCTCGCTCACCCCCGAGGCCGAGAACGGCGCCAGGAGAGACGCAACGGTCGGATCGCCGTCGGTGAACCGACTCGTGAGGACGATTCGATCATCGATCGAGATGTGATAGAAGTCAGCCGTAAGCGAGAAATTGTTGCTCAGCCGCGCCGTGAATCCCGCACTGACGTTGACCGAGGTTTCTTCTTGCAGGTTCGGGAACCCAAACGCCGCGGTCACGCCACTCAGGTTGTTGGCGGTCAGGACCTGGCTCGGCTCGAGCTGGCCCGTTCCGGGATCGATCACGAACTGGGTGCTGACGTTGTTGAACCATGCCTGGTGCAAGGACGGCGCCCGGAAGCCGGTGCTGACTGCTCCACGGAGTGCCACATTCTCCGCTACTTCGAAGCGCCCGGCCAACTTCCCGGTCACCCTGCTCCCAAAATCACTGTAGTCCTCGAACCGGCCTCCAATATCGATCAATAGCTGGTCGGTGATCAGACTCTCGAGACCCGCATAGACGCTGATGCTATTGCGATTGCGGTCGACTTCATTGGCCGGCTGAAAACCGGGGAAGACCTGCGACCCGGCCGCCTTCGGTGATCCGCTTGCCGTCGTATCGAAATCGACGCCGGGAACGGGGCCGCCGTTCCCAAGGAGATACGACCCCGGCTCTCCAGCCTGAATCTCGTAGTTCTCGATCCGGAATTCGGCACCCCCAACGACCGATAGGGCCTTGAAGGCACCCTTGGTGTTGATCAAGCGGACCACGTCCAGGTTCCCCACCGTCTGGGCGAAGCTCAACGTTCCGGCGTCGAAGGTGATCGGACTGGATGCGCCCTGGGAGGCATTATTGGTGTTCTCGATGTTGAACTGGAACGAATTCGAGCCGTGGGTGACGCTGAAATCGATATCCCACCCACCCCGCACGCCACGCAACCCAGCAGTGAGCGCTCCATCGCGGATTCCGGTGTGGATCTGCGGCAGGAATCCGTTGGGGTAGAGCTGCGGTACTACCCGCGCTTCCGAGTTGGGAAGCCGGTAGAACCCCGTCGCCACCCCGTTGCGGTAGCCCAGGCCGCCGAAGCTGTAGAACTCGGCACTCTCGCCAAGAGGGACCACCGTGTTCAACATCGCGTGCCCCACATCGGCTGCGCCCTGGCCGGTCTTCATGCTGAAGTCCGCCCGGGTCAGCCCACGAGAGGCCAACTCCGCATTGGTTGCGGATTCTCCGCTGATGCCGAGGAAGATGTCCCCGGTCCAGTCACCCGACCGATTGGTCCGGTCGCGATTGAGGTACTCACCCGTCACGTTGAAGAAACCGCCGTCCCCGACTTCAAAGCCGTAGTTGACGCCCGTCTTCACCTGCTCCCCGTCACCCTCTCCGGTCACGCCCGTCTGGGTGGAGATCTCGATGTCATCGGTTTGTCCTCGGAGGACGATATTGATGACCCCCGCAATGGCGTCCGACCCATATTGCGCCGAGGCGCCGTCCCGGAGGACCTCGATCCGCTCGATGGCCGTGGTGGGAATCGCGTTCAAGTCGACCCCGACCGTCCCGCGTCCAAACGTGCCGTTCACATGGACCAGCCCGCTCGAGTGCCGCCGCTTCCCGTTGACCAGCACCAGGACCTGATCCGGCCCAAGCCCTCTTAGACTCGCCGGATTGATGTGGTCGGTCCCATCGGAGATGGTCTGATGCGAGGCGTTGAAGGATGGCGCCACGACGGAGAGGATTTGATTGACTTCCGTGTAGCCGGCCTCTTCGATCTCCTCAGCCGAGATGACATCGATCGGTACTGGAGTCTCCACCACTGTCCGTGCCGTTCTCGACCCGACCGCCACAAGCTCATCGACGATGATGGCCCCTGGTGTGAGCCGGAAGTCCGCCGTCACTGTTTCACCGGCCCGGACCACCAACGCC
>JABDII010000394.1 GCA_013003805.1 Gemmatimonadales bacterium | reverse complement strand
GATGGGTTCTGGCGGTCCAGCGCACCTCGATGGCAGCACTCAGCCCGATATACCCAGCATGCGATCGACTTTCTGTCCCGTTTCACCGGGGTCCCCTATCCGTGGCCGCATATGACGGCTGTTGAGGGTGGGGGCATCATGGGTGGCGGCATGGAATTCCCCATGATGACCCTCATCGGAGACTACAATAACGCCGGCGATAGTGCGCTCTACTACGTGACAGCCCACGAAGAAGCGCACATGTGGTTACCCATGATCATCGGCGTCGATGAGAAGCGACGCGCTTGGATGGACGAGGGCTCGACGTCCTTCCATGAGAATCAGTCGGCCAAAGAGTTCTTTCCCGGACGGGATTTCGACGAAGGGGATCGGCGGTCGTACATCGCGCAGACCAGACGTGGTACCGAGGGAGAGATGATGCGATGGACGGACTTCCATTACCAGGGAGCCTCAGGGGTCGCCTCCTACTCCAAGCCTGCGAGCGTGTTGGTAGCCCTCCGGAGGTATCTGGGCGAGGAACGATTCCTCAATGGCTGGCGAACGTACCTTCGCAATTGGGCCTTCAAGCACCCCAAGCCGTGGGACTTCTTCAACACAATGGAAACGGTGAGCGGCGAGGACCTCGATTGGTTCTGGCACAGCTGGTACTACGAGACCTGGACGCTGGACCAGGCAGTCGAGGGGGTTGAAGACGTCCCGGGCGGCGCCCGAATCACCATCGCCGACCACGGGTATATCCCGATGCCTGCCTACGTGAGCGTCACGTACGGCGACGGAACGGTCGAGGATCGGGAAGTGTCCGTCGACCACTGGCTGACGGGACAGGCTCGTGCCACGTTGACCGTCAGTTCGGAGCAGCCGGTCGTGAAGGTAGCGATCGACGCTGCCGGCGCGCTGCCGGACGTGGATCGCGAGAACAACGTGTGGGAGCGGGAGTAGCGACTAGCGCGGTGTTTCTCGGAGCCGCGCCCGGTCGACTTTGCCGAGGTGGGTGCGGGGCAGGGCATCGAGGAGGACGATCGCCCGGGGGTGCTTAAACGTTTCCAAGCGCTCCTTGACGAAGGCCTGTAATTCCCGGTCGAGGTCGGGCCGGGGGGGGCCCTTCATCGGGACGATGAAGGCATGCGGGACGGTGAGCCCGTGCTCGTCGACCACGCCGACGACGGCTGCCTCCTCGACTGACGGGTGTTGGAGGAGGCAGTTCTCCACCTCCTGCGGAGAGAGCCACTTCCCGGACACCTTGAGCATGTCGTCTCCCCGGCCGGCGTAGGTGAAATACCCGTCGGCGTCACGCCGTACCATGTCGCCGGACACGTACCACTCACCCCGGAACGCGGCGGCGGTTTTCTCGGGCTCCTCCCAGTACCCGATGGCGCGCGACTGGCCTCGCACCCTGAGCCATCCCACCTCGCCATGCGGGACTTCCGCCCCCCCCTCATCGCAGACCCTGACCTCGAAGCCCGGCACTACCGTCCCGAGCGTGCCCGGCTTCACGGCCCCCGGCCGATTCGAAATGAAGATGTGCCACATCTCGGCCGTGCCCAGCCCGTCGAGGAGCTCAACGCCGAACGTGTCCTGCCACCGACGGTGGAGCTCCACTGGCAGCGCCTCACCCGCCGACGTTGTCACCCGTACGCTCGAGAGGTCCTGCGCGGCCGCGTTGGGGTGATTCAGCATCTGGGAGATCATCGTTGGCACGTTGATCAAGATCGTCGGCCGAAACCGTGCGATGTGAGAGAACACGGCATCGGCTGTGACGCGTTCGGGGAACAGGACGGACCTCGCCCCGGCGGCAAACGGGAAGAACAAGTTTGACCCGGTGGCATATCCGAAGAAGAGCTTTGGGACGGAGAGCGTGATATCGCCTGGGCCATACTGGATGACCTGCTTTGCATAGCACTCGGTCGTATTGGCGAACGAGCGGTGGGTTTGGAGCACCGCCTTCGGCCGTCCCGTAGTCCCGCCGGAGAAGAGCCAAATCGCGGTGTCGTCCCGGTGGCTGGGGAACGTCTCGAGCGATGCCGGAGCCGAGGTCAGCCGCCGTTGGAAATCTTCCCCTCCCACGACCAGAATCGATTTCAGGTGACGGGCATCGTCTGCCGCGGTCTCGAAGGCCGCTCGGGTGTCCTGGTGGACGAGCGCGACCCCGGCCCTGGTGTACTCATAGAAATACGCGATGGCATCCGGCTTGAGGTGTGGGTTGACCATGACTACGACCGCCCCAATCTTCAGGATGCCGAACAGTGCCGCGACGAACTCCGGGCCATCCGGCAATGCGACAATGACGCGCTGTTCCGGCTCGACCCCGGCGGACCTAAGCACATGGCCAAATCGGTTCGCCAGTTCGTACACGTCCTGATAGCTGAACTCCCCGTCGCTGGTGAGGAGTGCCGTCGCATGAGCGTTTCCCGCCCGAAGGCGCGCGTCGAGAAAGTAGTCGGCGATGTTGAACGCGTCGGGTGGGATAAACGTCATCGACGGCTCACCGCTTGGAATCAAGAGTTCGACATTCCACGATCGTGCCGAGTGTCAGTATGACAATGCGTCCGCGCCGGTTTGCCGACATGACGTGGGAAGAGATTCGGGACCTCGAGGTCACGAAAGCGGTGGCGATCCTTCCCATTGGCGCTGTCGAAGCCCACGGGCCCCATCTCCCACTCTCGACCGACGGCCATATTGCCGAGGCGATGGCGCAAGCCGGGGCGGAGAGGCTCGCCCGACGTGCGTACGGCTGTCTCCTGCTCCCGTGCCTTCCGTACACGGCCGCGCCCTTCGCGTCGGAGTTTCCCGGCACGCTGTCGGTGCGTCCTGAGACTGTGACCACGATGGTGTTGGATATTGCAGAGAGCCTTTCGCGCCATGGGATTTCAGGACTGGCGATCGCCAACGTTCATCTCGACCCGGCCCATCTCGGGGCCCTGGATGCCGCTGTGGACGCCAGTCGGACCGGGATCGTATTTCCCAACATCACTAGGAAACCGTGGGCGTCCCGTCTCACCGAAGAGTTCCAGAGTGGTGCGTGCCACGCAGGCCAGTACGAAAGTTCCGTCATTATGGCGACCTGTCCAGAGCTCGTCCGAAATGAGATCCGCCGGAGCCTCTCCCCGAATCTCGTCTCGCTGTCTCAGGCGATCCGTGACGGCAAGCGCACCTTTGACGAGGCCGGGGGACCCCGCGCCTATTTCGGCGACCCAGCGCAGGCGAGCACCGAAGAAGGACGGCGGGTGATTGATACCCTCGGGGAGATCTTGGAGGAAGCCGTCCTGTCCGAGCGAGACGCAGGCACTCCCGCATGAGGCGACGCCATGCAACTTGAGGGTAAGACCGCCGTCGTCACCGGAGGCGGGCGCGGCATCGGCAGAGCCATCGCGACGGCGTTGGTGGAGGCGGGCGCGTCCGTCGTGGTAGCGGCCCGCTCGAAGGCGATGCTGGACGATGTGGAAGGCAGCTTACGCGACGCCGGTCACCAGGCGTGGGCCGTTCCATGTGATGTCGGCGACCCCGAGAGCGTCCGGCACATGGCCGCGGCGGCCGCGACCTGCCTCGGGCCGGTCGATATCCTGGTGAACAACGCC
>JABDII010000376.1 GCA_013003805.1 Gemmatimonadales bacterium | reverse complement strand
CCTCAACTGGCCCGCCGTGGACCGCGCGCTCACCATCCTCAACCAGGAAGAGGCCTTCGGAATCGGGGCGCGGCACATCACCGTTTCGACCGTGGGCATCATCCCCGCCATGCGCAAGCTCGCCGCTCGGCCGGAACAGTTTCGCCTGGCCATCTCGCTCCATGCGCCGTCCAGCGAACGACGCCGCGCGCTCATGCCCGTCGAGAAGAAATACGACCTCGACCGCGTGCTCGACGCCGCGAAGGCGTTCCGGCGTCGTGTCACGTTCGAGTACGTCCTGATCGCGGGGGCCAACGACACCGACCGCGATGCCGACCACCTGATTCAACACGCCCGCACACTCGGCGCGCTGGTCAATCTCCTGCCGCTTCATCCCGGCGGCGAGCCAGGGATCAATCCCTCATCGCCGTCCCGCCTTCGAGCCTTCGCGGCGCGGCTTCGGAACCAGGGCGTCGAGGCCGTAGTGCGCCGAAGCCGCGGCCTCGATATCGACGCGGCCTGCGGCCAGCTGCGCACCCGGACAGACGTCGCTGCTCGAGGATCCCCGGATCGATGAGATGACCCCTCCACGAGCGCTCCCACCGGAATACCGCCAATTTGTGGATGAATTCAATCGCGGCTGGTACTGGGCCAGCCACGAAACACTCGAGGATGCGTGGCGTCGGACTCGGAGCGAGTTCTATCACGGCCTGATCCTCGTTGCGAGCGCGTTCGTTCATGTCCAGCGAGAGAACGCGCACGGCGTCGCCGCACAAATCGACAAAGCGGTCGCCGCGCTGTCTGCCTATCGTCCTCAGTATTTGGGTTTGGATGTCACCCGGCTCATTGATCATCTCCGTGAGGTGCGGACCGTGAGACACGACCTCACCCGCTCGGAGGGTGGAGCGCGGGGGATCGCTCGGCCGCTGCTCCGGCTCGAAGAGCGCCTCGTTCACGGGACCGAGCCGGAGCTCGATCCGGAGTGATCGCGGTTACGTGATCAGATCGGGCGGGGGGCGACCGGCGAAGAATGCTCGCAGATTCTCCGTGGCCCGGCGTCCCATGGCGACCCTCGATTGGACCGTGGCACTCCCCAAGTGGGGCAGGAGCACAACGTTGTCCAGCTCGAGGAGCCCCCGTGCGATGCTGGGCTCTTGCTCGTAGACGTCGAGACCCGCTCCACTGATTTGACGAGTCGAGAGCGCCTCGATCAGGGCCCGCTCATCCACGATATCGCCCCGCGCCGTGTTGATGAGAAACGCGCTCTGGCGCATGGTCGCGAAGCGACGAGAGTCGATCAGATGCCTGGTCTCTGGTGTTGCGGGAGTGTGCACGGAGACGAAGTCTGACCGCGCCAGGAGATCATCGAGATCCGCACAATACTCCGCACCCAACGAGTCGAGCGTCTCCCGATCGGGCGGATGTCGCGTGTGGCAGAGGATGCGCATGTGGAACCCAACCGCTGCCCGCCGCGCCACCGCGTGGCCAATCCGCCCCAGGCCGACGATGCCGAGCGTCTTCCCGTGCACCCGTGTCCCGAGAAGCTGCGTCGGTCCCCAGCCGTGCCACTCGCCGGACCGCACCATCCGTTCGCCCTCCCCGACCCGGCGCGCGACCGCGAGCATCAAGGCGACGGCGAGGTCCGCGGTATCCTCAGTCAGCACGTCTGGGGTATTGGTGACCACGAGTCCGGCCGCGCGAGCGGCCTCCGTCTCGATGTTGTCATAGCCGACCCCGAAGTTCGCCAGAATCTTGGTTCTGAGGGAGCCGGCCGACAACATGGACCCGTCAAAACGATCGGTGACCGTACACAGAATGCCGTCCGCTTCGTAGAGCAAGGCGGCCAACCGTGAGGGCTCGAACGTGATATCGGGAGAATTGAGTCGGACGTCGAAGTCTTGAGCCAGTTCGGTTTCGACCACCTCCGGCAGGCGTCGGGTCACGGCGACACACGGCTTCATCCACCCTCCATGGAATCTGGCGATGATCCTCTACGACCGGTACGTATACTAGTGTCACCATGCAGGAGCCAGCCACACCCGAGGAACGCCATGACTCTTCCGTCACAACCGGGTATCCCCGACCACCCTGTGCCGGAGCGGCTGTTGGCCCAGCTCTTCCGTGCCGCGGTCGACGCGGTCGAGCCCAAGGCCGCGCTCACACGTGCCTTTGCCAAAGAGCCTCCGCTTCCCGCGAAACGAGTGTGGATCATCGCATCAGGGAAGGCCTCCGCGGCGATGGCACAAGCCGCCGAGGAAATGCTCGCCGCCCAGTCCAGGACTTTGGCAGGTGGGGTGATCGTCGGGCTGGAGCGCGCGGGCCGCTCCCATCCATCGATCCGCACGTGTGTGGCCGAGCACCCTCTGCCTGGGCCCGGGTCGCTAGCCGCTGCCCTGGCGCTGGAGGACCTGATCGCCCACGTCCGACCCGATGATGAAGCTTGGGTGCTCCTCTCAGGAGGGTCGACCAGCTTGCTTGCCGCGCCAGTCGAAGGCAGTGGCATCGCGCAAGAGGATCTCGGCGCTCTCTTCGCCTATCTCCTCGAGTCGGGACTTGAGATTGGGATCATGAACGCGATCCGGAAGCGAGTCACCCGGTGGGGAGCGGGTCGCCTGGCGACGGCACTCGGTCGAGCGGGCGCCAATACCCGCTGCTATGTCGTGTCCGATGTGATCAACGACGAACTTCGAGCGATCGGCTCGGGACCATGCGTGGCAGATGCAACCACAGCAGACGACGTCCAGACCCTCCTCACCCAGGCGGGGTGGGAGAAGACGCCCGACTCGATTCGGCGCTACCTGAATGCGGTGACAGAGGGAACCGCACCGGAGACGCCCAAGGGGACCAACGCGGTATTCGGACGGGTGACGAGTCGGATCATCGCGACCAATGCCGATGCCACGCATGCGGCAGCGGCCAGGGCCCGAGAATTGGGCCTACGGGTCGCGAGGATCCGAGAGCCGCTCCAGGGTGAGGCCGCCCTCGCCGGGGCGCGTTTCGTGGACGGCCTCGACCCGGCGATTCCTCAAGACGAGCCCTCCGGTACGCCGCATTGCGTGGTCCAGGGA
>JABDII010000370.1 GCA_013003805.1 Gemmatimonadales bacterium | reverse complement strand
GTGGCCTTGGTGTCGCGGGTATTGTAGAAATGAACGACCTGCCACAGCGTCTTGAAGTAGCCGTTGTGGGCATACCCTTTGACTCCCAGCCCGACCCGCTCGTCGACGTTGCGCAGGGTAGGCACTTTCTGCTTGCCGAGCTCGTCGTCCGCCAGATCTATCCACTCAGGCCTGGTGAGCAGGAAGCCACCCAGACCGTCGTCGACGAATCCGCTCATCGTTGCCGGGTTTGCCGGGTTCTTGGGCACGCCGAGGTTGTCGAAGGTGAAGTCGGTGAACAGGGGGTTCTGACCGCTGGCAAGGTGGCACCGCGCGCACTTGCCCTTGCCGCGGAACAGAGAGAACCCCTTCTGCTCCTGCTTCGACAGCTTGCCGGTATCGAACTTGGAACTGAAGGGGTCGACCTCGGGCGAGTCCTCGAACGCCGCGATTGAGAGCGCGATGTTGTCGTATTCCGTCTCTACCTTGGCGCGGTCAGGGACGGACACACCAATGGTGGTGAGTTCAACGCCGCAGTCCGCGTCGGTCGTACTGGGGAACACAATAGTCTTAATATTGCTGCCCCACGCGGCGACGTAGTCGGCCAGGTAATTGCCTTGTTGAATCCGGTAGACCACGCAGGCGCGGTCCGGTAGAGCTTGTTCAACCGGATTGAGGAACGGGCCCTGGGCCTGGTCCGCTGCCGGGTTGCCCAGTTTCTCACCCGTCGCGCGGCCGTCCCAGAAGTTCCCCCCTTCGAACAGACCCTTCTTGGTCAGGTGGAAGATCGGACTCGGCGTCGCGTAGGCTGAGCTGGGCGGCTTCCGGTTGCCGAACCGGCCGGTGATGGAGCCTTCATACACTCCACCGGCGTTGTTGATGAGGGGGTCGGGCCCGGTCCAGCCCCAGGCCGGGTCGTGGCAGCTCGCGCACGACTGGTTCTTGTTGAAGGAGAGGGTGGCGTCGAAGAAGATCTTCTTACCTACTGAGGCCATCGCGGCATTACCCAGGGTAGGCTGCATTCTTGACACGGGGATCGCCGTCTGGCCTTCGGGGGCAGGGTCGGTGGGCCCCTCATCACATCCCAGGGCCAACGCCCCCGCGAGGCTTGCAGCCGCGGAGTAAGACAGAAACTTCGACCATCGCATGGGAAGTTGCCCTCCTGCCGACACGGGAATCGGCCACGGGATTCGAGCCCGTAGCTCGCAAGACTCGCGACATCACCGGCGGAACGCGGCGTACCGTCGGTCGTACCCCCACCGCGCGGCGCATCGCACTTCCGGGCGGACATCGGACTCCCACCCGGGGCTGATGTCCTGTGGTAACACCGAGCGGGCGAAGGAATCGTGAAGTTGGTAGGAAAAGACGGTAAGGAGGGAGTAGGTGAGAAGGAGCGAGGAGTGAGGAGTAAAAGGAGTACGAGGGTAGAGGAGCTGCTATCGTCTATTCACTATTGGCTATTGGCTATTGGCTATTGGCTATTGGCTATTGGCTGGCCCGACGCTAGGCCTTCGCTGACCAATAGCCAATAGCGGGGAGAAGGGCGGTGCGGGGTAGCCGTTAGCATCAGCTATGGGAGTCCAATCCGACCCAGTAACCTCCCGAACCTCGGGTCGGACCAGAGCGACCGATACGGCGGGTCGACCTTGAGCAGGACCATGGTCCAGGCCCGCTCCTCGAACGTGCGGTCGAGCCACTCGAACGCGAGGTCCACCTCGCCCAGCCCGGTAAGTGCGAGAGCCATGAAGTCCGCCGGGACCCGGCGCTCGTGCGCCTGCTGCTTCAAGGCGGCGAAGGTCTCGCGCGCCGCGTCCTGCCGGCCGGCCTTGGCATAGGCATAGGTCAGGAGCGCTCGGAAACCGGGATATCCCTTGGACCGGTCGAGCCAATGATGGTAGAGCGCGATGGCATCATCGAACCGCCCGCCTTCCACATATGCCGGCCCGAGGAACCAGGGCAGGATGATGAAGTCCGGATCGAGCTCGAGGACCCGCTCGTATTGCGTAATGGCCTCATCATAGTTCCCCATGAAATACAACACCCAGCCGGCCCCGGTACCGATGCTGAGCGACAAGGGGTCCAATACCTGACCCCGCGCGAGCTCTTCCTGCGCCTCCTCGTAGCGGGCCTGCGCCATGAGAAATTCGCCGTACCAGTGCCGCGCGGTCGGATACTCGGGGTTCGCCTGGATGGCGCGCTCGAACGCCGCCTCGGACCGGGCCCAGTCCCACCCGTAGAGGAACTCGGCATAGGCGAGTGATGTGTGACCCTCGGCCAGTGTCGGATCGATCTGAACGGCCCGCTCGGCTGCTTCTTTGGCGGCGTGGTAGACTTTCTCAGTCGAGTGATAGCGATACCAGCCGAGTAGGCTGTACGAGTCCGCCAAGCCGGCATAGGCCAGCGCGTAGTCCTCGTCGATTTCGATAGCACGTTCGAAGTGCTCGACCCCCTTGCGGAAGCCGTCCCGGGTGCGCTTGCTCCAGAAGTACCGGCCCTTCAGGTACAGCTCGTAGGCCTCGGGATTGGTGGTGCCGGGCTTGACGATCAGCTGATCCTCGCGGCCAGACAGCTTGACCTTGAGCGTGTCCACGATGGCGTGGGCGATCTCGTCCTGAATCGCGAATACATCCTCCATCTCACGGTCCCACCGTTGGGACCACAGATGGTAGCCGTCCTTAGCGCTGATGAGCTGTGCCGTAATGCGAAGCTTGGTCCCTGCCTGCCGGACGCTGCCTTCGAGCACCGTCGCCACTCTGAGGTTCTCCCCGATCTCCGGGATCGACCTGGTTGTCGCCTTCAGGTTGAAGGACGCGGTTCGAGAGGCTACCCGGAGCGAGGGGACCTGCGCCAGCGCGTTGATGATCTCCTCCGTCATTCCGTCACTGAAATACTCGCTCTCCTCGTCCCCACCCATGTTGATGAACGGGAGGACCGCGATGGACTTTTCGCTGACGGGTGGGAGAACCGCCGACGGGACCTGCTCGAGCGCGACCAGGAACTCGGCGGCCGTGGTGAACCGATCCACCGGTTCCCGGCGGAGTGCCTTGATGAGCGCCGCGTCCAGGGCTGCGGGCACCGTGTCCCTCCGATGCCGCACGTGGGGAGGCCGCTCGGTGAGACGCTTGTTCAGCATCGCCTGGGGCGAGGGCCCAGTGAAGGGGGGCTCCCCAGCTAGCATCTCGAACAACACACAGCCGAGGTTGTAGATGTCGCTGCGTCCGTCGACCCGAGCCTCGCCAGTGGCCTGTTCGGGGCTCATGTACGCCGGCGTCCCCAGAACCAGACCCGGTCCGGAGTCCGAGTCGCTGCCCGCCTCGCTGACAGCGCGGGCAATGCCGAAATCGACCAGAATGGCATGCCCGCCGGAGAGCAGGATGTTGGCCGGTTTGATGTCTCGGTGGATGATGCCGCGGCTGTGGGCATAGTCCAAGCCGTCCGCCAATTCGCGGGCGATCTTGAGCGCGTCGTCGATCGGGAGGCGGCCTTCCCGATCCAGACGCACTCGGAGCGATTCGCCATCGACGTAGGGCATCACGTAGAAGGGAATGTGCTCTGCTTCTCCCGACTCGATCAGCACCAGTGTGTGCGGGTGTTGCAGCTGAGCCGCTACCTGGATCTCTCGCAAAAACCGCTTCGTCCCAAACGAGGCGGCGAACTCGGGCCGGAATACCTTGACCGCAACCTTGCGCTCGTGCTTCAGGTCCTGGGCCAAGTACACCGTTGCCATCGCGCCGCGTCCGAGGACATCGTCGACCTCGTATCGGCCGGCGAGCGCTTGACTCAGCGAACGGCGCAGATCCTTGGCCAGACGCGTCACGCCGAATCAGTCCCGGATGGTGTAATGATTGCCTTCGTAACCCGAAGCGCCGCGACGTCGGCCAGTGCCCGGTCGGCATCATCGAGCGTATAGCGGGCGCCGATGACCTTGGCGAAGGGGAGGCGAGCATGATGCTTGGCCAGCATCTGGAGAGCTCGCGCTACGTGCCGGAAATCGGTGCCCCATTGCCCACGGAT
>JABDII010000368.1 GCA_013003805.1 Gemmatimonadales bacterium | reverse complement strand
TCCCTGGACCCTTCAGACCGCGGTGGTTGACGTACCCGATTCCGCCTTTGGAATCGGACTCGGGGTCCTCCTGAACGGAGCTGGAGTCGTGTGGGCAGACGACTTCGCGGTTAACCCGGTTGCTGATTCGGTCCCACTCACGGGCGTTCCCGGCCCTCGCTACCCTACGTTAGACGCGGAGACTCACCGGGTGCTGAGCCGGGTCTACGCCGGGGCTCCTGACCACCTCGTCCACCCGGGCTTCGAACCTTGAGGGAGGGTAGGTCGGCAGGGAGGTAGGGGGTTGGGACCAAGCCTACCTGCGGCGGGCAGCTACTGCCGCTTGTGGTTTGAAAAAGGTCGTTGAATTGTGTGAGGGAGAGCCCATCGTCCTTTGCTACTCCTAGCCTGAGGTGACACCGTGAAGACACGACTTGTCGTGTTGCAGGCATGTATTGGTGCGTTCCTTCTGACTGGATGTAGCGGTGGAGCAGCCCCCGTGGAAGCGCCAGCCGCCCTGAGCGATCGCATTTCGCTGGAGAAGCCAGCCACCGAGACCCAGGCAGAAGATATCCAACAAGGCCAATGGGCAGCGCGCAAGCTGGTGCGCCGAGGGAGCCTGGAGCTGGAAGTGGAAAGTGTCGACGCGGCCATTCAGCAAATCCAGGACCTGGCAAACCAATACACAGCCCTCATGTCCGATGCGAGGATCGTGCAGGACGACGAGGGCCACCGTCAGGCGAACCTGACGCTCAGGGTTCCGACCGACAGTTTTCGTGCTGCGTTGGAGGCGCTCAAGGGATTGGGGACAACCCGGCAGGAAACCGTCTCCACGGATGATGTCACCAAAGCGTACTTCGACATCGAAACGCGGCTCGCCGTCATGCAGGAGACGGAAGAGCGGCTCCGGCGGCTGCTCTCAACCAGAACCGGCAATCTGGCCGATGTCTTAGCTGTTGAGCGTGAGCTCGGCAGGGTGAGGGTAGAGATCGAGGGGCTCGAAGGGCAACGTCGCTATTACGATCAACTGATTGCGCTCTCGACCATCGACGTGGCGATGTACGAGCCCGAGGCGCTGTTGCGTCCCGGGGCCTTTGCGCCCATCGGGGACGCGTTCCGAGAATCGTTGGGCATCTTCTCGTCGTCGCTCGGGGCGCTCATCCGGCTCGTGGTCCTCGTCGTGCCTTGGGCGCTCGTGGCGATCCTCGCCTGGCTCATTATTGGAAGGGCGCGGCGGACCGGGGCCAAACTTGGGGATGGGTGAGCTGGCGAGCTGGGCTGGAGAGTTGTGCCCCTAGACCCGAAGATTCATGGACCTGACAGGTTTTCACGCGAACGGATTCGAGATGGTCCCGGGGGTTGTGCCTCCGCCGACCATCGAGTCTCTCCGAAGCCTTCTGGGTCAGCACGCCCGCAATGCAGGAGAACGGGGCGGGCTCCGGGATCTCTTCCGACTGTCGCCGGCCCTGAAAGAGCTCGCGGCCGGCGAGTACCTGCGACCTCTCGTGAACGCTGTGCTCGGGGCAGACGCCGCCGCCGTTAGGGCCATTCTGTTCGATAAGACCGCCATGGCCAACTGGAAGGTCGTGTGGCATCAGGATGTCACGATTGCGGTACGAGAGCAGCGCATGACTCCAGGATACGGACCCTGGTCGGTGAAGGCCAGGATCATCCACGTGCAACCGCCGTCGGAGATTCTCGAGCAGATGGTCGCCCTCCGTATCCACTTGGATCCGTGCGGGAGCAGCAAGGGCCCGCTCAAGGTTCTCCCCGGCACGCACCGCTTTGGCAAGCTCTCATCCGATAGGATTGACCAGTTGCGGCGTGCCCACGAGCCGGTCACCTGCGTCGCCGAAGAGGGTGATGTCCTGATGATGCGTCCCCTTCTGCTCCACGCCTCGTCGCCGGCGGTGGTTCCTGGGCACCGGCGAGTCATCCACATCGAGTACTCGAACGCCTCGTTAGCTCCTGGCCTTCAATGGCACGCTGCCGTGCGTTCGGCTAGGCAGAAGACGTCTCCACAGTAAAGCTCCTCTACGGAGGAAGTCTTCATGCACCCATCCCGCTTCCGGCCCAGCGCCGTTCTCGCGAGCGTCGTCATTGCGTCCGCCTCACTCGGCGCTTGCATTGACCAGACCGAGCCGTCGCCGGCTCCGGCTCCAGTTCAGGTGGACATACGTCCGCCAATCGTGGCGGTACGTCCGGGGCCCATGGTCATCGTCTGCCGGCCCGACGCCATTGGGTGCGTGCCGATGTACGCCGTGGCCTGTAGGACGGAGAGCGCCGAGAACACTGGTCAGCCCGTGCGGCCGCTCTCGCCGGAGGAAGCGGCGTGGTGCGCGGCTCAGCCGTTGGGTAAGGCGGGCACGGCCCATCAGGACACGATCCCACCACGGGCGGACACCAATCGCGTCCGACGCCGGAAGTGAGTCGACCGGCTGAGGGGGTCGTCCTCAAATCGGGGCGGCGTTGCCCACCCGCCGCCAGGCCGGTATTCCTTCTTCGTACGCCCTCTCCGAGGAGCGTCGCCATGCGATTGCCATCGTCCTTCACTTGTATCGCTCTCCTGTTAGCCGCTTGTACTCAGTCCAACCCCGTGGCCAGCGAACCAACCGGGATTGTCACCGGCACATGGCATACAGGTCCGGTCCCGTCGGGAGCGGTTACTGTGCTCACCCTGCAACACCTGGACTTCAACGTCATTGGCATCGGACAGGACTTCGGTATCGGGCCCTCGAGCCCGCTCCTAGACAAGGCCACGGTCACCGGAGGCTACGCGGACAGCACCGTCGAGCTTCGCATGCGGTACCGGGCTGCCGGAACAGTGAGGTTCGCGGGCAAGCTGGTCGGCCCAGACATCCTGCAAGGAACGTGGACACGCCCCGCACCCGGAGTGCCTTCTCAGGTCGCGTTCTACCGGCAACCTGACTAAGACGGCCCGAGATGGCCCGCCTCTGGCGCTTCCGCTTTGCTCCCCCGGTCGATCGGACCCACGGAATTGCCGCCGCAGCCCACGAACCCCAGCACCAGGACCAGCAGGAGCGATGCCGCCACCGCCCGCTCGGTGAGGGAACGAGTGCTACCGGCTCCAGAGACGATCGCCC
>JABDII010000357.1 GCA_013003805.1 Gemmatimonadales bacterium | reverse complement strand
GCCCTGGACGATGTCGCCTACTCGACCGACCCGGTCTTCGGAGTCGAGATCCCCTCTGAGGTTCCGGGCGTGCCTGCACACGTGCTTCAGCCGCGCGCGACGTGGTCGGACCCCGGCCAGTACGACGCCCAGGCCCGGAAGCTGACGCAGATGTTTGCGGAGAACTTCAAACAGTACATGGATCAAGTGTCGGAGGCCGTCCAGAAGGCTGGGCCGGTCGGGTAAGCGGGAGTGCAGACCGTTCGCACCGCGCGCACCATTCGGTAGTGCCATGGCCCCGCGACCGGCTGGTTTCGAGGTCATCCGCGACCCCCTCTGGGACAACATCCGGCTCGACGAAGCGGCCCTCGCCGTCTTGGACACACCGTCGCTCCAACGGCTCCGGTATGTGCGGCAATTGGGCCATGCATTCCTGGTCTACCCCGGCGCCACCCACTCGCGATTCGAGCACGCCCTCGGCACCTATCATCTCGCCAAGCGAGCCCAGGCGCTCTTGGAAGAACGTGGTGACCTCGCCCTCGTGGCGGAGGAGGACCGCCTCGCCGCGCGCCTAGCGGCTCTGCTGCATGACGTCGGCCATTATCCGTTTTCGCATGCGCTCGAGGAAGCCGGCTTCGCCCACCACGAGGTGCTCGGTGTCGAGCGCCTCGGGCATGGCGCATTGGCCGAGGCACTCACCGCCCATGGTGGGCCGGGGCTCGCTCCACGGATCGCCGCGCTCATTCGGGGAACCAGCTCCAGTCCCATCGCCGGCCTGATTACCGGTTCCCTCGACCTCGACAAGATCGAGTACCTGAATCGTGACGCCCACATGTGCGGTGTCCCCTACGGAAGGGTGGACGTCGATCGGCTCTTGACCTCGCTCGCGCTGTGCGAAGCCGGGCCCGGAAGGTGGGGAGTCGGAGTGCACGAGAAGGGCGTGAGCGCACTGGAGTCGCTGCTCTTCGCGAAGTACCAGATGTACCGCAATGTGTATTGGCACCACGCCGTGCGGGCGGCGACCTGCATGTTCAAGCGGGCGGTACATTGCGCCGTCGCGAGCGGAGGACTCGACCAGGCCACCATCGCCCAATCGACGGATGGAGGCCTCATGGAGCGTCTCCTCGCCCACGATGAGTCCGGCCTAGCAGAGGCTGTGAATGGACGTCGGCTCTTCAAACGCGCGCTCGATCTCCCAGCGAGCGACGTCCCAAACGACGTGCAGCCGTGGCTCTCGGAGGACCCCGCTTTGGCGGCGCGGGTGGAGGACGCCCTGGCTGCTTCGGCAGGCCTCGAGGCGGGGCATCTGTTGCTCGATTTCCCGGCCCGTCCATCGATGCTCGAGGTGGACCTGCCGCTCCGCACCCGTGCCGGAACCGTCGAACGCCTCACCACCGCAGGGCGCGCCGGCCATCTGGGCCTGACCAGGATCGCCGAGCCGTTGTATCAGAGCGCACGTCGGTTGCGGGTCTTCGTCGCCGAGGCGCCGGCGAAGCCAATTCGGGGGCTGCTGGATTTGGTGACGTTGCCGGACGCGGAGGTTCGGCGGCGATTGGAGGCGGGCGAGCCCGTGGTTGGGTCCTAGGCTCCCTGCGAGGCGCCTTCCTGCGGCACGGGATACTCGCCGGAGGTGCTTTCGGTCGAATCGATCTGCACGATGATCGCCGTGATGTTGTCCAGCCCACCACGGCGATTGGCCTCCCCAATCATCTCATCTACCCAGGACTGTGGCGTCCCATCCTGCTCGAGGATTTGCATGAGGTCCGGGTCTTCCAGCATCCCCGTAAGCCCGTCGGACGCCAGCAACAAAACATCGCCGGTGTGCAGGTCCCCGAAGTACACGTCGGGTACGACATCACTCCCGGCGCCGACACACCGGGTGATCACGTTGCTATACGGGTGAACCCGAGCCTGATCGGGTGTCAGCAGCCCGGCATCCACCTGCTCCTGCACATACGAATGGTCCTTCGTGAGCTGGAGCATGCGTCCGTCGCGCAGCATGTAGGCCCGGCTGTCACCCACGTGGCCGATGACGTAACGACCGCGCATGAGGGCCAGCAGCGTCGCCGTGGTTCCCATGCCGCGCTTGTCTTGCTCGGTCAGGGTGCGTTCGAAGATGGCCGCGTTCGCCGCGACCATCGCTCGGTGAACCCGTCGCGAGATTTCTTCGTCCGGGGCGCCCCGGACGTTGCCCACCTCACGCGCGATGATGCTGACGGCCATTTCGCTCGCCACTTCGCCCGCCGCGTGACCACCCATGCCGTCCGCGACGATGAAGAGGCCACGATCCGCCAACATAAGATAGTTGTCTTCATTGTCCGATCGGACAACACCGACATCCGAATGGGCAGCGCAGGAGAAACGCACGAAGATCCCTATCGAATGAGCTCGAGGAGCCGGTCGATCAGGCCGAACGCGTATGCGGCAACGGCAAGCACGACCAGGAGCAGTACCGTCAGCAGGCCTCTCGATGAGCGGCTTGGCTTCCCCGACGCCGTGACGAAGACCGGAGCTGGTGGACGCTCGGCTTCCTCGGCCTCGACAGGTTCGGTTGAGTCGACGAGTTCAGCGGTATCAACCGGCTCCGCGAGTTCGGCTGGCTCAGCGGAATCGACCGGCGTGGCGGGTCCGGCACCGAAGAGGGCCTCCACTGGCGGCATCTCCGCCTCGGCAACCGGTGCTTCCGCACTCTCGGGCGCCGCCGCTTCGACCGGAGGCAGGTTATCGAACTCGTCGTCGATCAGGGTATGACTC
>JABDII010000320.1 GCA_013003805.1 Gemmatimonadales bacterium | reverse complement strand
ACGACGTCGAGACCGGGAACATGGTGGGGCCAACCCGTCATGCGATCGACAGCCTGATTTCCACGGACCCCAACGCCCAGTGGGACGGCGTGGCGGGACAGGTGACCGGCCACGACGTATCGGCCTATGGCACCGATTGGCGGAACAGCCCCCGCGTGATCAAGGTCGCGATGATGGATCCCCACGAGGTGATCGACATCCACGACGGCGGGCACACCAATGTGACCTTCAACAACTTCGCGCTCCTCTTCCTCGAGGGGTTTCAGGGCAATGGCAACCAGGCGCCGCTCGGTGCGCGTTTCCTCTGGTTCGTGAGCGGGACCGGGAACCCCGGTGGTGGTCCCAGTTCGCTCACAAGGACTCTCCAGCTTGTCGAGTAGCGACGCGAGGCCCGAGACCGCCCCGACGCGACTGGTTCGATGCGCGATCATCTCGACCGATGGCGCGTTCCGCAAGATCGTGGAGCAGGCGGTCCGTCACCCCGACGCGGGGTGTACGCTCGAGATCGAGTTCGGGGTTCCCTTCGCGGCCTTCGGCAACGCCGAGTTGAAGGCACTCAAGGGTGCATCCCCCGAGGTCGTGATCGTCGACCTCGGGGACGATCCGGCGCTCGGAATCAAGCTGGCGCATTTCCTTGCGGGGGCGTCCTCTCCTTCCTATAGAATCGTCGCGTCCGGACCCACGCTCGAGGCCGAGCTGTTGCTCGAGCTCATGCGTGGCGGCATCACCGAGTTTCTTCCCAAGCCCGTCACGCCCGAGCAAGTCCGCGAGGCGGTGCATCGCATCAAGCCGAGCACTCTCTCGGCGGGCGGCGGGGCAACGACGCTCGGGGAGATCTACGCCTTCTTTGGGTCCAAGGGAGGCTCGGGCGCCACGACGCTCGCGACCAATCTCGCGATCGTGCTCCACCGACTCACGGAGAAGAAGACGCTCCTAGTGGATCTCGACGTAGAGCTGGGTGAGGCGTCGCTCCTGCTGGGCATTCAGCCCCGGTTCAACTTCGTCGACCTGATTCAGAACTTCCACCGGGTGGATGCCGGGCTCCTAGCCTCCTACATCGAGCGCCACGACTCCGGGGTGCACCTCCTGTCGGCGCCGTTCCATCCCGACCGGGCTCAGGTCGTGACGGCGGACCAGATCCGCCGAATCTTGCAGTATCTCAAGCAACACTACGACTACATCGTCATCGATGTCTCGAAGTCCTTTACCCCCGTGACCATTGCCGCGTTCGAGCAGGCCGATCGGATCTTTCTCACCACGACCGTTGATCTTCCGTCGCTCCGAAACGTGCAGCGAGCCCTCCCGTTGCTCCAGCGGGTGGCGCATGGGGATAAGGAGCGGATCCGCCTCCTGCTCAATCGTTTCGAAAAGGGCGGAGAGGTGACCACCAGGGAAGTGGAGCGGTCGCTTGGGCTCCCCGTCTACGCGACCCTCAGCAACGACTACGAAGCGGTGATTCGATCCCTCAATACCGGGAAACCCGTGGTGCTGAACGGCACCTCGGCCTACTCCCAGGATCTGAACAAGCTCGGCACCCTTATCACCGGCGTCCGAATGCAACGGACCCCTTCCGGGGCGTTCCAGCGCCTCACCAGTGGTCTGGCTCGTGTCGTCCCCGGGCGGCGCCGTGAGTCCAAGTCACCCAAGGAACGGCCGGATGAGTGAATCAAGCAGTGACGCAGGCCGGGAACGGCTGCCCTGGGAATCGTCAGAAGCCGACTCGCCACCGTCGAAGTCTGACCCTGCGGCGCCCCGTCCCGACGAAGCCCCGCCACCGGATGGACAGAAGCAATCGTGGGCCGGCGATGGCAAAGGCGATGCACTGCCCTGGGAGTCCTCCGGGGCAGCGGGCTCGGCACCACCTCGTGTCCCCGAGCAGCCGGTAACCGAGCAATGGGGCACCGACATGCACGACATCCAGCAGGTCAAGGGCCGGATCCACCGGCGCCTGCTGGAGCGCCTCAACCTGTCCAATCTCGACAAGCTCGAACGCGACCAGGGGGTGGCGGCCATTCGCAAGGTGGTGCACGAGCTCCTCACCCAGGAATCGGTTCCCCTCAACTACGAAGAGCGCGAGCTCTTGGTGGGGCAGGTGCTGGAC
>JABDII010000304.1 GCA_013003805.1 Gemmatimonadales bacterium | reverse complement strand
TCGTAGCTGGTGGGAACGGAGGGGTCGAAATACCAAAACGTCGACTTATACTCGATCAGGTGAACCTTAGCCAGCACGCAGCCTGCAGGCGCACGCCCTACAAGCTCCAGGTTCCCCTGGCTATCGCTCGTCGCTACGAGTCCAAGCTCCGGCACTTGGAGCTGGGCACCGGGGAGAGGCACCTCCCCGGGCCTGACAATCCGTGCGCGAATGGCAAACGGGTACGTGGAGGCGCAGCTCATCACCATCATCGAAGTCACCAGGAGTGCGAGACGGCGCCTGCGGTTAGTCCGGATCACTCAGTGGCCTCGACCGATAAGAGGAGCCATGCCAGATGGAGTGTACTGTCCAATAATGATGAAATCATGCGAGCTGCGCCATGTTTTGCAGTGGAGCGGCCTCTTCATCTGCTGAGAGAGTTCAGCTGCTGCCGCTGCACCATGGTCAACATGAGAGGTTGAGGGTCAGGACTTTCGGGACCAGATTCCTGCTCGTCGAGAAGTACCCTTCGGAATTCCGGCACGGAGCCCCGATGCGATTCGTCCCCGCCTTGATCGTCGCCCTCATCGTCTTCCCCGTTTCATCACTCCTGAGCCAGGAACCCGGCGCTCGTCCCTCCCCGTATCCCGAGCGGGTGGAGGTCCGCCGTACAGCGTACGGCGTGCCCCACATCCTCGCCCAGGATCTGGCCGCCTTGGGCTTCGGCATGGCCTGGGTTCAGCTCGAGGACTACGGCGTCCGGGTGGCGGTCAACCTGCTGCGCGGGCGGGGTGAGCTGGCGCGCTACTTCGGGCGTGACTCGATCGAGTCGGATTTCAGCTGGCGGCAATCCCACGCAAGCGCAGCCGAGACGTATCATCGCCTGGAGCAGGCCACCCGCGATCTCTACACCGGATTTGCCGCCGGGGCGAACCGGTACATCGCCATGCACCCGGAGGAGTTTCCCGCCTGGATGCCGCATGACTTCACCCCACAGGACGTGGCGGCGCTCTGGATCGAAGAGACCACGGGCCCGGCGGCCAGGCGGTTCTTGCGGGCCCAGAGTGCCAGAAGACGTATGGCAGATTCGCTGCAGTTGTTGGATGCGGGATCCAATGCCTGGGCCCTGGCTCCGAGCCGCACGACCTCCGGGCGAGCGATCCTGCTCAGGAACCCGCACCTCAATTGGCGGGCCGGCTACTACGAGGCGCATTACACCGTGCCTGGGGTGATCAACTTCTACGGTGATTCCCAGGTCGGCTATCCGCTCTATTTCAACAGCGGCTTCAACGAGCACCTCGGCTGGGCCACCACCAACAACAACCCGGACCTGGAAGAGGTCTATGCGCTCGACGTCGATCCCGAGCGGCCCGATCACTATCTGTTCGACGGGGGCTCGGTCGCGCTCGAGCGCGTCGAGGTCACGGTCCAGTGGAAGAACGGCGACGGTCTCTCGAGTGAAACCCGGGAGTTCTGGCGCACGCCCTTGGGCCCGGTGATCGACCGCAGGGAAGGGAAGGTCTACGTGCTCCGCTCGCCCGAGTGGGGCGAACACCGCCAGACCGAGCAGTTCCTCCGGATGATGCGGGCCCAAAGCCTCGAGGAGTGGCAGGCGGCGGTCCGGATGAGGGCCCACAGCTATTCGAATCTCACCTACGCCGACCGGGACGGGAACATCTTCTATTTGTGGAACGCGACCCTTCCCCGGCGGCCGCTTCCCTCGGGTAACGACACGGCCGCCATTCATGTGAGGTCGTCCTCCCAAGTCTGGACCCGGATCGTCCCGTTCGACTCGCTCCCGCAGCTGTTGAATCCGAAGGGCGGCTACATCCAAAACGTGAACGACCCGTTTCACTTCACCAACCTCCAGGCGGTGCTCGATTCCACTCGCTATCCGCCGCCCGATTTCCCGAGTCCGCGCCTCAGGCTCCGGAGCCAATTGAGCCTCATGCTCATCACCCAGGAGCGGAAGATGAGCCTGGATGACGTGGTCCGGCTCAAGCACTCCTATCGCATGCTCGCCGCCGAGCGATTCAAGGCGGACCTGTTGGCCGCGGTGCGTGCATCGAATCCGTCATTCCAGGTGAGTGAAGCCGCGGCCCTGCTCGAGCATTGGGACGACACCGTCTCACCTGACTCACGCGGCTCTACCCTGTTCGCGATCTGGTTCCGCCGGTACTTCGCGCCGGATTCGGGGGACACCCGCTCGTTCAGTCAGCGTTGGAACGCCCTCGTCTCCACGCCGTGGAGTGCGGCCCGGCCACTAGAAACACCGGCCGGCCTGGCTGACCCGGCTCGCGCGGCGGAGAAATTTGCCTGGGCGGTGGAGGAGACTACCCGGCGATACGGGAGCTACGATGTGGCCTGGGGCGAGGTCCACCGGGTCCGATTGGGCGACCTGGACCTTCCGGTGGGGGGTTGCTCGGGATTCCTGGGCTGCTTTCGAGTGCTAGGGTTCCGCGATGCACCCGACGGCAAGCAGCAGGTCGCCAGGGGTGACGGCTGGGTGCTGGCGGTCGAGTTCGGCCGCGACGGCCCGCGGGCCTACTCGGTGCTGGCCTACGGCGAGAGTGCCAAGCCCGACTCGCCGCACCATACCGATCAGGCGGAGATGTTCACTCGGGGAGAGCTCAAGCGGGTGGCATTCACCGAGGCTGACATTGCGGCCCAGCTCATGCGATCCTACCGCCCGGGGGCGGGGCGCTGACCGCTTACTTCAGAAGAGCGTGACGACAAGCCATCCCATTAGGGCGAAAACGTCACCTGGCGAGCCATCAACACTCTGATGGCCCTGCCACGAAGCCTGCCGGGTGCAAAGACCATCCCCAGGATGTACTCGCGCGCCGGCTCGATGAACCCAGGGTGGGTGGCAGACATGGTCTTGAAGGAATTCGGTTCGGCGTGTCCCAATGTGTCGAGCACAAACTCGAGGGTGACGACTCCTTCCAATCCACTCGGCCGGAGCTCCTCGGGATAGTTGGGGGGCGGTGTGGCGAGCAACCTGGGAGGATGATCCAGCTCAAATTCAAGGAATACGTAGCCGTCAACGCGCTCCGGAGCATTGCCTGGACGTACGTGTGCGGCAGGGCGACTACAGGCGCTCCCGAGGAGCACGGACAGCGTGCATGCGACAATTAACCGGGTCACTCGCAGCTCCACGTTGTGTTGAACGATCTAGCGCATGTTGCTATGAGTCGCTCTCGAACACGGCACCCCGGGGCGCGAAGCCGATTCCTTGCACCGTGTCGGACCCGTCCACGAAGTAGAGCTCGGTGGTGCCTTCCCCGGATGACGATCCGTCGCCACCGGCCATTTCAATCCGGGTGGAATAGTGCCAGATCTCGACCTCGCTCCCGGTCGGGACCTCCAGCCAGAATGACTCGATGGCACCCCAGATTCGCTCGTCGGTCTTCCGAAGGGTCTGCTTGTGGTCCGGCTCGCCGAATCGCTCGATGACTGCCGTGCGACTCATGCCGACTGCGAACCAGCCGTGATCGGGTGCGCTGTAACACGCGAAGCTCGCCCCGACGAGGAACGCCATTGAGAGGCACTTCCTAAGAAGCAGCGCGCGAGGCATCGGTTTACCCGCCTTCACGAACGACACGCGTAATCAGTCCGCATCGGCCAATTCGACCCACCCACCGCTCAGGTAATAGAAGATGCTCGCCCCCTTCTCGACGAAGGCATCACTGATGCCCTGATGGTCGAGTCGTATCGGCGGTTGGTACTCCTCGAAGTACTCCCACATGATAGACGAGTCGGCAACCTCAATTCGCCGCGAGAACCCAATCCGATCCGGGTCGACGAGTTGGAGAAACGACGTGTCCTCATGCGCCGCCAGCGAGTCAACGCCGCCCGCACTTCCACCCCAGAACACCAAGATCTGAGACACCCCGGTACGCGAGCAGAGGGCCGCCCAGTCCTCCTGGCCGGGGCGGGCGAACTCTCCCCGGATCACGTTGTGGGGCAGGGAATCGTACCACACCTGGGGGATGCGGCAGGCGCGCGCGTCCAGGGCACGAATGACATCTGGCGGCGCTGAGGGGAACTCAGCGGGGGAGAGGTAGCGGATCCGTCGAGCGGCCTCGTCCCAGCGGTCTTGAGCCTCGAGGGTTTGGGGCCCGAACAGGACGAGCAGAAAGACGAGAGTGATGGACCGCAGCGGTGTGCGCTCCCTTCCAGGCACCCCAATCAGTCGAACGGGCAACTTCGATTCTCCCCGCTAGGAATCTTCACCGGTCCCGCCAGCGGACCTCCGTCCCAACATACACATTCCGCCCGGGCGACGGCTCCAACACGCGACCGCCGAATCCGTTGATCGTCACCGAGCCAACATACGCCCGATCGAACAGATTATTGATGCCGACAAACGGGGCGAACACGACGTCTCCAACAGGCCGGGTCACGTTGACGCGCAGGTTGGTGACACCGGCACCCCAGCCGTCCACTTCGAGGGTATTCTGGTCATCGGCGTAGAGCGACGAACTCAGGGTGTGATCGAGGTCGATCGCGACGCCCGCCCCCGGTCGCACGCGGACGCCGGCTCGCAGGAAATGTCGGGGAACGCCCGGAAGGCGATTCCCGTCGAGCGTATCGATCGTCGCCTGGTCCACCAGCCGGTACTCCCGGAACTGATATGACGCGTAGGTGTATGAACCGAAGATCCTGAGGCCTGGCACGACGGTGGCGCGGCCGCCGATCTCGACGCCGCGACTGCGGGTCTTGCCGGCATTCTGGAAGAAGCTCCGCCCCAATACTTCCCGAAACGGGATGATGGCATCCCGTGTGGTGCTCTGGAACACGGCTGCCTCATAGGAGCAGCACCCCGCCACCCGGCCGCGGGCCCCGACTTCCACCGTCACCGCGCGCTCGGGATCGAGGTCGGGGTTGAGACCGCCGCTCCCGTCGGGGCGATTGACCAGCTCCGTCGTGGTCGGCGTCTGAAACGAGCTCGAGACATTGACGTAGGGCGTGAAGAATTGCCGCACGTGGGCGCTCGCCCCGGCGTGCCAGCTCCAGGCCGACATGCTGCGCTGGTCGCTCTGGTCCTCTCCGTCCGTCAGATGGCGGTCGTCGACGTCGAACGTGACGTCATCGTAGCGAACCCCGGCAGAAAGCCACAGGGCGGTAACTGAGCCGGGATTCCATCCAACCTGTGCGAAGGGACCGACTTCGGTCACGGTCTCGATTTCGCCCACGGTCAGGCTGTCGGTCGGTACTCCCATGCCATCGCCCAAGAAGTTCTTCCGGTCGTCACGCATGCGTTGCAGGTCGAACCCGGCCGCGATCGTCACGTCGCCCACGCGTCGGCTCCCGTCCAAACGCACTCCTCCCGCCCAGCGCTCGAGGTCGATGATCACGTTCGTGGCGATCGGGTTGAAGAGGTCACGATGCAGGCCATACAGGACGGCGCTGTACTGACCGGTCCGATCGTAATGTTTGAGTGTCAGTGCGAGCTGCTGTTGGTTCACGTCCTTCCGCGCATCGCGCACGACGCTGTTCACCCCGGATGAATCGGGATTGGCCGCGTATTCCGCCTCGGTCAGGGCGCCCGGATTCTCCGCCGTGGGGCTATCGCTCAAGGCGAGGGTGAGCCCCAGGGCCGTCCGTCCCGAGACGATCCATTCGAGAGCAGCATTCGCCTTCCGGATGTCCGCGCGACTGTGTTGCCGCGTGCCATCGGTGGTGAGCTGGGAGAGGGAGACGGTGCCGCCGACGGAAGCGGATCGAAACGCGGTTCGCGACTGCCATTTGAACGTGCCGAACCTGCCACCTTGGATGCGGATCGCCTGAGCGAATGGCACCTGAGGAGCGGGGCGGGAGTAGAAGGCGATGACGCCACCGGCGGCATTGCCGTGTCGGGAGGAGGCGGAGCCTCGAATCACCTCGACCCGGTCGACCGCGCCGAGTTCCACGTTGGAGAGTTGACTCTGTCCGTCGGGCAGCGTCTGTGGCACGCCGTCCAGCAGGATCTTGACGCCGCGGACGCCGAAACTGGACCGGCTACCGAACCCCCGAATCGCGATCCGTTCGTCGAGCGCAAAGTTGTGGCGGTTGGAGACGTACAGGCCCGGAATGTCCGGCAATGCTTCATCCAATGCGATGGTGAGGCGGCCCCGGGAGAGCGCGTCCCGCTCCACTCGAGCCACCGCGAGCGGAGCCTGCTCGAGCCGATCGGGTGCCCGGGTCACGGTGAGTGCGGGCAGGGGCACGGCCGAATCGGGGCCCGCGCGGGTTGAGTCGTTGGGGGGAGGAGCCACCGGGCGTTCCTGGGCTCCAAGCATCACCGGCGCCACGAGTGTCGCGACCATGATAAGGAAGGAGGCTCCCGGGCTCCGGCGTCCTTGAATCCGCTTCGGGCCGGCCCTACCTTCCCCTCCCGAGCGCGTCGGAGCCGGGGAACGGCTCGGTCTTGACTCCCTCTCCGTGACTGCGTGCGAGATGTAGTGCCTACACTCTCTCGATATGAGTAAGTATGCAGCGTCCTAACGTAGCTGAAGAGCCCGGCATAGGTGAAGGCTGGAGCCGCCTGGCCCACCTGGTTGCCGAACGGCTCCCGGTAGACGAGTTGGACGGGCTCTGGGTGTTCCGGCCCATGATGCACGAGGGACGACAGTGGGGCACGGCGGTACTGACCCGGGTTGACGGTGACCGGCGCAGGATCTACACGGCGCGCTACATGCACCAGCTGAAGGGCAAGGAACGAGGCACATACTCGGCACAGGTCACAGAAGTCGGGAGCGGCGTGGTCGAAACGCTGGACGACATCTTCGCTTTGGTCGAGCGTCGGATTGAGGAAGAGCCCCCGGAACGCATCCCCTTGGAACGGTGGTTCCCACCGGTGGACGATGGCCCAGCTCGCGCCGACTGAGCGCGCCGTCCTGCTCGAACGCTTCCGGCACTACCTTCGCGATCAGCATCTTCCGGTCACGCGGCAGCGGGACCTCGTTGCCGAAATCGTGTTCCTCTCCGAGGACCATCTGTCGGTGGACGAGATTGAACGTCGGATCCGCACGCGCGGCGAGCGGGTGGGAACGGCAACGGTATATCGAACGTTGGATGTGCTGGTCCAGAGCGGCCTCGTCCGGGCACACGATTTCGGCCAAGGGTTCAAGCGGTACGAGCCGATGCCCGCGCCCAGCGTGCATGAGCACCTCATTTGCGAGCGGTGCGGCAGCGTGACCGAATTCCGGAACGAGCAGCTCGAGCGGATGCTCCACCTCATCGCGGACGAACAGAGTTTCCACCATCGCCGCCATCGGGTGGAGGTCTACGGGCTCTGCCCCGCGTGCCGGCAGTTGGATCTGGAATCCATTTGATCATTACGAACGTTTCTTCCCCCGGCGGCACCCGGCCACGGCCGACGGCGGATGCATACCCCCAATTGAA
>JABDII010000302.1 GCA_013003805.1 Gemmatimonadales bacterium | reverse complement strand
GTAGCGAGGACGAGAACGTTGGCCCCGGCTCCGGCCCCGGACCCTATCAGCTGACGTTCGAGCTGGACGCAAGCTTCCAGGGTCCCCATGGAGGTCAGGACATCAGCGTCGCCCTCGTGCGAGCGTCTGACGGATCGGTGATTGCCCAGCAGAGCGGTACCGTATCGGCCACTCAGGATCCGAGCTTCTCCCTCAGCCCTGGCGCCGTGCTACAACACGGCGTCACGTACGAAGTTCATTACTGGATCGACTCCAACTTCGGTGGCGGCACCGCCGGGGTCTGCGACCCCAAAGCCATCGATCACCAGTGGAGCGTGGAATTCCTGTCGGTGTCCAATGATCTGGGGACGTGGACCGCGTCGCACGTCCCTGCGCTGACCGAGGACGTCTGCGCCACATTCCCTTGAGCAAGCACGAGCCAGCTCCCATGCCCACGGCGGGCGGTGTTCTTGCAGGCCCCGAGCGTCACACGGCGCTCGGGGCTTTTCTTTTCTGGTGTGTCACCTAGTTGGCGATGGCAATTTGACCGCGCACCTGGACGGTTGGTGGGTTCTTGGGGTCCGGTGGTGGCCATTGCCAGAGAAATTCCTTGATCGCTTCCTTGCGGAACACGAGACAGAGCGTCGATCCTCCGTAGCTGAACCAGCCTAACTCATCGCCCTTCTCTACCCTGGGGTTCGTCTTGGGGTCGCGGCAGAAACTGATCGAAGAGATTTCCGTGATCCCAATCGGCATGACACATACCAGACCGATGGTTGGATCATCGGCCTGAATAAACACCAGGCCACGGGTGTTTACCGACGCCTGGTAGCCCTGGGAGAGTGTGCCCGCGCTCTGGTCGAAGCCCTCCGCGTGGAGTTCGCTGAACATCAGGCCCTCAACGATTGTCTGGCTCAGGATGGTGCCCTTGACTGGGGAACGCCAGCGATGGTAGTTCGCCCCGCTGAGGAACGCCTGGAACACATGGCCGCCCTCGAATTCGGGGACATGCATGCCGTTGAGCATGTTCTCGAGAGAATACGGCTGTCCTTTCAGCCAGAACTGTGCGCTGGGCTTCACGTCGTGCGCAATCCGATAGATGGTGCCATCGTTGGCGGACACGATCACTTTGGAGTCGTGGGGGCCGGCCAGTTTGCGCTTGTCGAGCTGAATCTCCCGGTGGAAGAAGTCATTGAATGACGTGAACCCGCCGTCCTCACGGCTCGGGTCGGGGATCACGAAGTCCTTGAGATCCATCAGCTTGGCAGCATCGGGCGATAACCAGCCGGTCGGCCCATGGTTGATGACGCTGAGCGAGGCAGGTGAGTCGAGATAGTCGCACCAGGCCTGGAGAACGACCCGTATCGCATTGTTGAATGCCAGGTTAGTGAAAGCGTCGAACCCCGCCTTGGTGTACATCATGTAGACGAACAGCGACGACATGGGGAAGAAATTCCGCTTGCTCTTGACCTCCTCGAATGGCGGGGCCCGGGTGATGATGAGATTCATCATGGACAACAACGTGTCCACATTGGCTATTCCCCAGACTACGGGCCCGTCAAAAGACTGTCCAGTAAGACCATGTGACTCCTTTATCATTGCCTTAACCAGCGTGTTGACCGTCGTGTCGGTGTTGATCAAGTGTCGGAGTGCGGCCACCGACGGTTGATCGGCCAGCGGTCCATCCTTCTCCGCGTCAGCGAGCTCGGCAGCAATCTGCTTGTGCCATTCGGCAACGGCTTCGAGATCCGGGGGTAGATAGCCGGCGGCTACGCCAAAGTGTGAGGCATATCTTGCTCGTATATCCATTTCAGCTCCTTACCCTTGCACATGTAGCGATCTGGGTTCCGTATGTGCGATACTGGCCACCTTGGTCGATCTGCGGGTTTATGCCGGCCTGGAACAAGACGATGATGTCGGATCCTCCAAACAAGAAATAGCCGAACTCATCGCCCTTGAGCGCAGTGCTGTTGACCGTGTGCGTCATGTTGACCGAGGATACCTGACACATCCCGACCGGGACAACGGCGACGATACCGATGTCACCATGGGGCGAGTTCGTCGTGTCGATGGTGATGATGCCGCGGGCCTGAACGAATTCGTAGCCGCCTTCAGAGCTGTCGGGCGCATCGAACTGGTGGCCCGAGATGTTTACGTCTAGAGACACCAGGCCCTTGACTGGATAGCATTCCTTCACGACCCCCGCCACCGGGGTGTGGAAGCGATGGTAGGAGTACGGGCCGAGGAAATAGTGCACAAACGTCCCGCCGCCGAACGCACTCTTGTAATCACTGTCCTCAAGCAGCTCCTCGATGCTGGCTACTCCGTGGGTCTGTTTGACCCTGATCTTGTCGATGGTTGAGTCGGCCCCGATCGGGTACGTGGCCTTGTAGGTACAGTCGGCAGGCGATGTGACGATGGTGTTGTCCATGGGACTGTCGATCGGCCGTAAACCGGGGTTGAGTTCACGTGCGAAGAACTGATTAAAGGTCAGCCAGCCACTCGGTGCGTTGGGCCGGCCGTCGATCATCGAGTCTCCCACCGCGTACTTCGGGGAATCCTTCATGAACGACTCAAGGATCTTGTCATTAAAGGAATCGGTGGTATTGAGATAGCTGCCCCACGCGTCTGCATAGGACACCAGCCACTCGGAGAACCAGGGGATGTTCTGGACGATGGTGTCCTTGTTCGGGCTCACCTTTTGATCGATGAGCCAGTAGAAGTGGCACAGCCGGTCGTATACCTCCCGGCTCGACTCCTCACTCTCGGGAATATTCGGCGTCTTCCAAGCGGGGTTGCTGCTCTGTCGCGGCGCCCACATAGCAAACCTGACCAGATAGGCGAGGTAGCTCTCAAGGTCGTGCGGCCAGTCGAGTGCGTCGTACAGGTCGGGTGTGAGGGTACTTTTTGCATCCGCATGCGCTTGGCGCAGCGAGGCGTTCAGGAGTGAGACAAAATCAGGATCTGCCTCGGTTTGGACCCTCAGCTTGTCGATTACATCGTTCGATGTCGTGTGCGCAGCCATTGCCATGCCTTCACTAGGAGGATCGGGCTCAGTGCCAGAACTCTGATGAACGGAGTGCCCGTCTGGTAAACAGTAGTGAAGTGTTGACTAGGAGGGGAGGACCATTAGGGGAATCCCTAGCCCCAATGAAAGCGTGCCGGATATTCCCGCTCGCGACCGGGTATCGGTGATGCCTCTCCTATTGAATTGCGTGCGGGATATTCCATCGCCCGAGGAGTTTCGTTGCGCAAACGTCGGTTCTCGCCCCCGATCGCGGTTGCCTCTGTGAGCTCGTGCTGCAGGCACACCGTCGTCCACGCTTGCGCGAGAACAACGAACTAGGGAAACCCCTAACTTCCGTGACCCATGGACGGGGTTGTGCGCCGTTGCTGACGTCTAATGGGCTTTCCGTCTTCTTATAGAATGTGTGCAGGGAATTGCACCGCCCCAGAGTCTTCGTTGTCGGAAGCGGTTTGCGAGGCGACAATCGAAGTCGCGTGTTCGTGTCGAGCTGCAATTGCGACCCTTGTGCTCGGCTGTCCCACTGGTAGGTTAGCCCCAATACTCGTCCGCCGCTGGCCAGACGAGGTCCCGCCTTCGGTCCGACGCCGTTTCCCGACGCCCTTCCGTTTCTGCGACCCTGAGCCACCGGCAAGGGCAGGTGTCGGAGTCGTGCTCCATTCCATCATCATGGTTCCCGACTCGTTCAGCGAGGCCTGCTGACAACGCCGCTTCATTTAAGCAGCCGAGGGACCATCATGTTGATGCGCCGCACGACGAGCTTGCTCCTTCTCGCCATCATGGTTTTGACATTCCAATCCTGTCGCGACGAGCCGATAGGTGTGGGAGAGCCGGACCAGCAGGGAGAGATGGGCCCGCAATTCGATATCAGCGACGGGGCAAACAGCGGAGCGGTTGCCGGCTTCTTCTGGCTGTCGCCCACCGTCAAGAAGGGACCCAAGACCTTCGCGGGCACGTTCGATCCCAACTTCCTGACACTCAATCCCACGATCGACATCTGCAAGATCAACGGGACCACGGGCGACGGCTTCGACGCATGCATCGGCTCCACTATCCGGACCCTGAGCGGTACGTCCCAGCCGGAGATCCTCCGGCTCGACGCCGACAAGGAGAACTACTCGGTCACCTGGCAGAGCACCAACGGGGTCGACATCCAGGTCGGTATGGAATACCGCGCCGTCCTGAGCGTCGTCGGTGTCACGTTGGGATGGGTGGACCTGAAAGCGGTCGCCAAAAAGAAGGACCTCAAGAACGTCGGCCCAGGCTTCAGCGGCTTCGTCGTCGGGTCTCCCTTCGTGTTCAAGTTCCGGGTCGAGACCGGGATCGCGGGGGCGGTGGTGGTGACGCCGCCGGGGCAGATGATACTCGACGCCAACACACCCGGCGAGTCGGTCGGGTATACGGCGACGGTCACGGACCTCTATGCGGTAGCGCTCTCCGGCGCCACGGTCGACTGGACTAGCAG
>JABDII010000285.1 GCA_013003805.1 Gemmatimonadales bacterium | reverse complement strand
GAGGCTGTGCGGAAGGCGGTGGAAGGCGCCCGGCGCGGGATGGCAGCGGTGCCGCGCTCCGGCACCACGATCCCGCATGAGATCGTAGGCCAGCACGGCGCGGGGCGGGTGTTGCTCAAGCCGGCGGCGACGGGAACAGGCGTCATAGCCGGTGGACCGGTCCGACAGGTGCTCGAGTGCGCGGGAATCAAGGACATCCTGACCAAGTCGTTGGGCTCCGCCAATCCGAACAACATGGTGCGGGCCACGATGCAGGGATTGGCCAGCCTGGTCTCCCGCGCCCAGGTGGCGCGCGAGCGGGGTGTCGAGATCGACCAGATCCACCACCGGCCGAGGCAGGAGGCGTAGCATGGCGAAGAAGACCGCCCGCGCCCCCGCTAAGCTCGCGGTGAAGCAGGTCCGATCGGGGATCGGCCACCCGGACACCTTTCGGCGCACCCTGAGGGCGCTCGGCCTCAAGCACCATCAAGACCGGGTCGTGGTCGACGATACGCCTTCGATTCAAGGCATGCTGTTCAAGGTGCGTCACCTCATTGAGGTGACGCCGATCAAGGAGGCCTGATGGCCGAGGAGACCAAGCCCGACCGGGTGACCCTCTCCACCCTGCGTCCCCCGAAGGGCTCCACCAAACCGCGTCGGCGCGTGGGTCGGGGCCCGGGCTCGGGTCTGGGCAAGACGGCGGGTCGAGGGCACAAGGGCCACAAGTCGCGTAGTGGCGGCTCGTCGAACCCCGGCTTTGAAGGCGGGCAGATGCCGATCTACCGGCGGCTGCCCAAGCGCGGCTTCACCAACCCGTTTAGGGTCCCATGCCAACCGGTCAATCTCGAGCAACTCGAACGGCTGGAGGGGACCGAGGTCACCCCGGAGACGCTGCACGCCGCCAGCTTGATCGGGAAGCTCAGCGCACCCGCTAAACTGCTGGCGCGAGGTGATGCCGACCGTGCCTATACCGTGCGCGGTGTCGCGATCTCCCAATCGGCCCGCGCGAAGATCGAAGCGGCTGGCGGCACGGTCGAGGAGTAGGTGACTAGCCCGCGCATTCCCGCAATGTCGATCGATCCGGAGCTCAAAAAAAAGCTCCTGTTCACGCTGGCGGTGTTGCTCATCTACCGGGTCGGTGCCCACATCGCTGCCCCGGGTGTCAACGTCCAGGCCCTGGCAGACTTCATCCGAAACTCGGCGGCCGCCGGGTTTTTCGGACTCTACGACATGCTGGGTGGTGGGTTGTCCCGGGCGACGGTGTTTGCCCTGGGCATCATGCCGTACATCTCCGCATCCATCGTGTTCCAGCTGGCGGGCGGTGTCGTGCCGACCATCAGCAAGATGCAGAAGGACGAAGAGGGGCGGAAGAAAATCACGCAGTGGACGCGCTATCTCACCGTGATCCTCTCCGCGTCGCAGGCCTACACCTTCGCACTCTTCACGGAATCCATCCCGGGCGCCATCCAGGCTCCGGGGCTGGGCTCGCGTATCGTGATGATGCTGATGCTCACCACCGGCGCCATCTTCGTCATGTGGCTCGGCGAGCAAATCACCGAGCACGGGATTGGCAACGGGATGAGCCTGCTCATCACGTTCTCCATTCTCGAGCGGGTGTGGCCGGGCGGCCTCCAGTTATTCGGCTTCGTGCGAGGCCAGGTGGTCTCGATCACCGCGGCCGTGGTCTTCCTGCTCGTGTTGGTGGCGGTGGTGGCATCCGTGACGGCCATGACCATCGCGGCCCGGCGTATCCCGATCCAAATCCCGCGGAAAGTGATGGGCCGGGGGCGAGTCCGCGAAGGACAGAAGAGCTTCATCCCGATCCGTCTGCTCACGGCGAACGTGATGCCGATCATCTTTGCCCAGACGATTATCATCGTGCCGGGAACGGCGGCGAGCTTTACGAACAGCGAGATCATGCGCGAGGTGGCGAACTTCTTCGTGCCGGGCGGTATTCCCTATGCCATTCTGTTCTCGGTCATGATCATCCTGTTCACCTACTTCTATACGTCGATCATCTTCAATTCGGTGGACCTCGCCGAGAATCTGAAAAAGCAGGGTGGCTTTATTCCCGGCGTGAAGCCCGGGGCGGCCACCGCAGATTACATCGACGGGGTCCTGGGACGGATTACGCTGCCCGGGGCACTGTTCCTCGCGGCCATCGCCCTCATCCCGATCTTCGTATCGCAGCGGCTCGGGATCCAGGCGCAGTTCGCCGGCGCGTCGGTCTTGATCGTCGTCGGCGTGCTGCTCGACACCATCGAGAAGATCGAACAACATCGCCAATTGCGACGGTATGACGGCTTCATGCGTAGTGGAAAGGTCCGCTTCCGGGGAGGACGGCAGCCGCGCTACATCTAGCGGTGCCGGTGCGGTCATGGCGGTGAGCGGGAGTCTCTATCCGGGACGTCCTGTTCACCGCCGCTGTTTGCCTCCCCTTGACGTCGGAACGCAGAAATAAGACGACTCATGGACATACTCTTGCTGGGCCCCCCCGGAGCTGGGAAAGGCACCCAGGGCGCTATCCTCGCCACCCGTTTGGGCATTCCGAAGTTTGCCACCGGAGACCTGCTGCGTGACGCGGTCCGCCGGGGCACGGCGCTGGGGCAGGAGGCCAAGGCCGTGATGGAAGCCGGCCACCTGGTTAGCGACGACATCATCCTCGGCGTCGTTCGCGAAGAGTTGGCCAAGCCCGAGGCCGGGCTGGGCGTGGTGTTCGATGGGGTCGTCCGGACCGTCCCACAGGCGGAGGGTCTGGGTACCCTGCTCGCGGAATCGGGCCGCCAAATCGATTTCGTGCTCTTCTTCGACGTGACTGATGAGGAGATCCTGGAGCGACTGGCCAAGCGACGCGCCGTGGAACAGCGGGCTGATGACGATCCTGACGCGATCCGGAACCGGCTCAGTGCCTACCGTGATCTCACCCGGCCGGTGCTCGACTGGTACGAGGCTCGCGGCGTGGTGCACTCCATCCACGCCATCGGCTCCATCGACGCGATCGCCGCTCGGGTTCGCGAGGTCGTAGGCGCGTAAATGATCACTATCAAGTCTCCGCGCGAGATCGAGATCATGGCCCGGGCGGGCCGGATCGTCGCCGAGACGCTCCTCCTCCTTCGCGCTGAGGTCCGGCCCGGTATGTCGACCGAGGACATGGACCAGATCGCTGAGGCGTTCATCAGAAGCCACCCCGGGGCGACGCCCTCGTTCAAGGGTCTCTACGGATTCCCCAAGACGCTCTGCACGTCCATCAACGAAGAAATCGTCCATGGCATTCCGTCCCACGCTCGGGTGCTCCGCGAGGGCAGCATCGTGAGCGTCGATGTCGGGGTGTATTTGGAGGGGCTCCACGCCGATTCCGCCACGACGATTCCCGTGGGCGAGGTCTCACCCGAGGCGGCACGACTCCTCCAGGTGACCAAACGGTGTCTCGTGGCCGGTGTGGCCCAGGCGTCCCACGGGAACTACGTGGGCGACATAGGACACGCCGTTCAGCAGGTGGCTGAGGCGGCCGGCTTCGGTGTGGTACGTGAGTTGGTGGGGCACGGGATCGGCAGCGAGTTCCACGAAGAGCCGCAGATTCCCAACTTCGGAGCCCCCAAGCGCGGCAGGAGGCTGCTCGATGGCATGACCGTCGCCATCGAGCCGATGATTACGGCCGGTAGCCCGGTCACCAAGACGCTGGGAGACAAGTGGACCGTGGTGACTGCCGACGGCAGTCTCTCCGCCCACTTCGAGAATACGGTGGCCATCACCCGGGACGGCCCGCGCATCCTCACGACGGTGTGAGGCCTAGCTCTCCCCGAGCGCCCGTTCCTCCCGCTCCAATTCGAGCATCAGTCGAGCCGCCTCGTTCAGCAATTCGTCGACCTGTTCGGGACGGACGCCCCCATCAGCCACCGCCTCGGCGAGACCGACTTCGGTTGCCCAACCGAGACCGGCGAGATTCGCTTCGACGTTGAATTGCGCGGCACGGCCCGCCCCGGCGGCCAGGAAGATGGCGGCGGCCGCATCGGCCTTCACCGATGGGTTCCCGGCCTGGTAGACGCGGCGGGCAGTGGCCACCAGGTTCCGGCACAATCGAAGTACCGTAAGCTGAACGTCCGAGGCTCCGAGCAGGGCGTTGTTCAGGTTGATGAGTCGCAGCGCCGATTCGTCCCGGTTCGAGTGCGGCAGCCCACGGGCCTCCGTGACCGTGCCATAGGCCACGACATCTTCCTCCGCCAGCAGAATGAGATTCTCGCGGATTTCGTCGGCTTCTTTGCTGAGATCTTGAAACTCGGCCTCGACGTCTTGGAACCGCTTGCGGCCTAGGGTTAAGCCTAAGCACATGACCAGGACTGAGGCGGCTAACGAGGCAGCGATGGCCACGGCGGACCCGCCGCCGGGAACAGCGGTCGCCTCGGCGATCGCGTCGCTCCACTGCCGGAGGGAGTGGCCTTGCGCCAGCACATCGGAAGGAGTCGGGGTGTCGGTCCGCGTCATGTTCCACTCATTCGGGAAGGGGGTTCTGGTCTGAATCGTATCCTCGCGCCAGCCGCTCCAACAACCAGCGATGGATGGCCGGGTTACCGGCGATGACTGCGGTATGTTCTACTGCAATATCTCTGCCTTCGAGATCGGTGACATGGCCGCCGGACTCCCGCACCAGAAGAGCCCCGGCGGCGATGTCCCAGGGTGCCAGCGCCAGCTCCCAGAACCCATCCAGGCGTCCTGCGGCCACGTCTGCCAGGTCGAGCGCGGCCGAGCCGGCGCGCCGGATTCCGCTGGTCGATACCAGGATATCGGGGAACTGGCGGAGGTATACCCGCATCCGGTCGCGATGTTTGAAGGGAAAACCGGTCCCTATCAGCGCGTGCTGGGGGTCCGTGATGGCCGAGGTCGAGAGACGCCGCCCGTCGAGCCAGGCACCACCGCCGGCCTCTGCCTCGTACAGCCGGTCGTGGATGACGTCGAGGATAACACCGGCCATGACGCGTCCGTCGACGGCGGCTGCAATCGAAACGGCGTAGGCCGGGTAGCCGTGCAGGAAGTTCGTGGTGCCGTCGAGCGGATCGACCACCCAGGTGAGTTCCGCCGAGGCCGCCTCGGGCGAGAGTTCTTCTCCGAGCATGGCCGCGTCGGGCGTCGAGGCGAGGAGCACGTCGGCAATCATGCGTTCCGCTGTGCGGTCCACCTCGGTGACGAAATCGGCCGGTCCCTTGGTCGACCACGCCGCGGGGTCGCGTGGCAGGGTGACGCTCCTGAGGTACTCGGCGGCGTCGCGTGCCGCACGTCCCGCAATGCCAAGTAAGTCTTTGGTTGATACCATCTTGCACGTCCACCCCGGGCTAGGTAGCTTGGCGTGATGCCCCGAATATTTTCAGGAATCCAACCGTCCGGTGAACTCCACATCGGCAACTTGCTCGGTGCGGTCCAAAACTGGGTCAATCTACAACAAGAATACGATTGTCTCTATGCAATCGTCGACCTCCATGCGCTGACCGGAGTCCATGAGGCGCGGGGAGACCTGCACCAACGCACCCGGGACATGGCGATCGGGCTGCTGGCGTCCGGGATCGATCCCGAGCACGCGACGCTGTTCGTGCAGTCGCACGTGACCGAGCACAGCGAGCTCATGTGGCTCCTGAACGCCGTGACCCCGGTGGGCGAGCTGGAGCGGATGACCCAGTACAAGGATAAGGCAGCGGGGCTCGAGAGCATTCCCGCCGGGCTGCTCAACTACCCGATTCTCATGTCGGCCGACATCCTGCTCTACCGGGCCGATCTCGTGCCGGTCGGGGAAGACCAGGTGCAGCATCTGGAGCTCGCACGGGGGATCGCCCGCCGTTGGAACGCCGAGTATTCGCCGACGGAGCCGTTCTTTCCGGAGCCCCAGCCGCTGCTTACGAAGGCCAAGCGGATCAGGGGGCTCGACGGCGAGAGCAAGATGTCGAAGAGCAAGGGCAACACCATCGGCATTCTCGATTCGCCGGAGGTCATCTGGCAGCGGCTCCGGCCGTCGGTGACCGACCCCGCCAGGGTCACGCGGAAGGATCCGGGCACTCCGGAGATCTGCGGCCTGTACGAGCTGCACCAGCACTTTTCTCCGCCCGACACGGTCAAGGAAGTGGCCGAGAAATGTCGCACGGCCGGATGGGGATGTCTGGACTGCAAGCGGGTCTTGGCGGACAATATGGCGGAGACCCTGGCGCCTATCCGGACCAAGGCGCAGGAGTTGACCGCGGCCCCCGAGCGAGTAGACGATCTTCTCGCGAAGGGAGCGGCAAAGGCCCGGGCCCAGGCACGCGCCACCATCGACCGAGCTCATGAGTTGATCGGGCTCATGCCACCTCACCCGGCAGCCACCTCAACCGAAACTTGACGCGAATGGAACCGCTCGCATGAAACAGGATCCCGTTCAGAAGATCATCCAGGCCGCCGTCAAGCGCGGGGCATCCGATCTGCACATCAAGGCCGGAGACGTGTTCCGAGCCCGGATCGACGGCAAGCTGGTGCCCCTCACCAAGCAGCGATTGACGCCGGATGAGACGCGCGCCATTGCGCTCAGACTCATCCCGCATGAGGAAGACCGGAAGCGGATCGATCAGCTCACCGATTACGACTGCTCCTGGGGTGTACCGGGCGTGGGCCGGTTCCGGGTCAACCTGCTCCGGCAGCGCTCCTCCTTCATGATCGTCATGCGGGTCATCCCGTTCGCCGTGCCGACGCTCGAGTCGCTCGGCGCGCCCGAGGTGCTGGCGTCATTGCTGGAGCGGCCTCACGGGCTCATCGTCATTAGCGGGGCGAGCGGCAGCGGTCGAAGCTCGACGATGGCCGCGATGGTGCATCATCTGAACAGCACGGTCGAAAAGCACATCGTGGCGATCGAGAGCCCGATCGAGTTCTTGCATCGCGACCTGAAGAGCAGTGTGACTCAACGCGACGTCGGCATCGATACCGTGTCGGTGTTCGAGGGCCTCCAGGCGGCCGTGCGGCAAGATCCTGATGTGATCGTGATCGGGGACCTGCGCGACGTAGACGCCGCTGAGACTGCGATCAAGGCGGCGGAGATGGGTCACCTGGTGATCTGCGTGCTCTCCACCCCCAACGTGCCGGGAACAGTGGCCCGGCTGCTTACCATGTTCCCCTCGGAAGATCGAGAAATGGCGCGCACGCGGTTGGCCGATGTGCTGCTCGGCATCAGTGCCCAGCAACTCGTGCCGCGGGAGAAGAAGGAGGGACGCGTGGCCGTCTTCGAGGTCCTCGTGGCTACCGACGCGGTCGAAACCTGGCTCAGGAGCCACGGAACACTGCTCGAGCTCGAGGAGATCATGACCGCCGACCAAGGGAAGTCCGGCATGTGCACCTTCGATTCGGAAATCGCGCGGCTGCTCGATGAGGGCGCCATCACGGAACAGGTCGCCCGGGCGGCAACGTCCCAGCATAGCGCGCCACCGAAGAAACGGACCCGCCGGAGAACCAAGAACACGTCCCGGAAGTCCAGCTGATCGGACGGGGAGCGTCATGTTCGATCCGAAGACGCATTGCGTCGTGGTGGTGGGAGCCCAATGGGGCGATGAGGGTAAGGGCAAGGTGGTCGATGTCCTGACCGAGCGGGCCGACGTCGTGGTTCGCTATCAGGGCGGCGCCAACGCGGGGCACACCGTCGTCATTGGCGACACCGAGTTCATCCTCCACCAAATTCCCTCCGGTATTCTGCGCGGGAGCGCCCGCTGCATCGTGGGCAACGGTGTGGTGCTCGATCCAGACACCTTCTTCACCGAGCTCGATGGCCTCGCGGAACGCGGGGTGGACACAGCCGGTCGGCTCTTCATCTCGGACCGGGCCCACCTGGTCTTGCCGTATCACAAGCTGCTCGATGCAGCCAGTGAGAAGCGGCAGCGAATCGGAACGACTGGGCGAGGTATCGGCCCGACTTATGAGGACAAGACTGGACGGCGGGGCATCCGAGTCAGCGACGTGCTGCACGCCGGAGGGAAGGGAAGCGCGCTTCGCGAGCGTTTGGCATCCCGGGTCGAGCGCGCCAACCGACTGCTCGAATTAATGGGCAGCACGGAGCGGGCCTCGCTCGACCAGCATCTCGACCTGCTCGAGCGCCTCGGGCCTCGGCTCTTGCCGCTGACCGCCGATACCGGGCTCCTGGTCCATCAGGCGCTCCGTGCTGGGGAGCGGGTGTTGCTCGAGGGCGCCCAGGGCGCGCTGCTCGATCTCGATCACGGGACCTACCCCTATGTCACCTCGTCCAACACCACGGCCGGCGCCGCAGCGGTCGGGGCGGGGATCGGGCCCACGGCCATCGATCAAGTACTCGGCGTGGTGAAGGCCTATACCACCCGAGTAGGGAACGGCCCGCTCCCGACCGAGGCCGACGAACCGAATAGCACTCGGCTGCGCGAGGCCGGCGGCGAGTTCGGCGCCACCACGGGCCGGCCCCGGCGCTGCGGCTGGTTCGACGCGACCGTGGTGCGCTACTCGGTCAGGGTCAACGGCCTGACCGGGCTCGCGGTGACCAAGCTGGACGTGCTCGACGGCTTTCCGGAGATTCCCGTGGGAGTCGGGTACGAGCTCGGCGGCGAGATCTGCGACGAGCTGCCCGGCCAGGTCGAGGCGCTCGACCAGGTGCGTCCCCAGTACGAGACCCTGCCGGGTTGGGAGCAGCCCACCGGCGGCGCCCGCCGGATGGCGGACCTCCCACCTCAGGCCCGGGCCTACCTCGACCGGCTGCAAGACCTGGCCGGCGCACCGATCCGCTACGTGAGCGTCGGGACGCGACGGGACCAGATCATTGAAGTCTAAGTGCCCGACGCCCCCTTGGGAGTCGGGCACTCAGCTATGAGTCAGCGGCAAGAGCTTCTGGCAGGTCATTCGCCGTGGCCCATAGCCTATAGCCAATAAGCAATACGCCCTTCATTTCACCTCGTCTCGCCTCTCGCGGCAAGTTAGCCGATAAATTACGTTGCAATTTGCCTTCGACCTTGGAAGTCCAATGCGATCTCCCATCCTTTCGAGTTGCGCCCTGGTTTCCCTTCTCATTGCCTGTGGTGGGACCGAGCCGAGTGGCGGGGGCGGTGGAGGCGGAGGTGGCGGAACTGTGGCCATCGCCAAGGCGAGTCCGAGCGGCGACGCCCAGACTGCGACGGTGGCGACCGCAGTCGCTAATGCCCTCCGGGTCCTTGTGACCCAAAACGGATCACCGGCCGCGGGCCAGAGTGTCACGTGGTCGGCCGGGTCCGGCGGCACCGTGAGCGCCTCATCTACCACTGACGTCTCCGGGATCGCCTCCACCCAATGGACGTTGGGTCAGACGGCGGGGACTCAGTCGACCACTGCGACGCTGATCGGGGCGACCGGCTCTCCCGTGAGCTTCACCGCCACGGCGACGGCCGGCCCGGCGGCATCCATCGTTAAGGCCGGGGGCGATGCGCAGACCGGTACCATCAACAGCGTGCTGGCCGCTCCCTTGCGCGCGCTAATTGCGGATCAATTCGGCAACCCGGTGAGCGGCACCGCCGTCGCGTGGCAGGTGGTGGGGGGCAGCGCGACAGTGAATCCAGGGGCGAGCACGTCAGCGAGCTCGGGGGAGGCCCAGACGGTCGTGACCCTGGGAGGCACGGCTGGGACCATCACCATTGAGGCGGTCAGCACGGGGCTCACGGGATCGCCGCTCTCATTCACGGCCATGGCGACGGCACCGCCCATGCTGGCCACGGTTCAGGTCGTCAACAACCAATTCCAACCGGCTGCCGTCACCATTGCCGTGGGTGGAACCGTGACCTGGGACTGGCCCTCCACCGCGATCAACCACAACGTCTCGCCGGACGCAACCGAGCCGGTGCGCAGCGGCAACCCCGTCAACGGTCCGAACATGTACCAGCACACGTTCAATACGCCTGGCACGTACCAGTACTTCTGTGAAGTGCACGGCGCCCCGGGCCTAATTGGGATGTCTGGGACGATTACGGTGCAGTGAGGGTCAGAGTCGCTAGTCGGAAGTGGTAAGTCGCAAGTCTTGGACTACAAACTACAGACTACAGACTAGACTAGAGACTCCTTCTACTGATTCGCCGCATACCAGGCCGCCACGTTGAATCCGGCCGGGTCCATCTCGTAGAACCGGTTCTTGTAGTAGCGCCCCGTGCTCGGGAAGTAGGGCGGCGGCGCGATTCCCATGCAGCGATCGTAGGTCCACTGCGGGTTCCAGCCGGTGCCCGATCCGGCCATGCGCGAGCCGTTGATGCCCTGGATGGCCGAGCCCACCATGTTGAAGCAGCCGCGGCCCACCGGGAGCCCAACACAGATTTCCGAGTTGGTGGATCCGCTGAAGACGCTTTCGGTTTGGATCGAATTGAGGGTGAGCACCGCCGCGTGGAGGTCCTCGTCGGCGCTCTCGTCGTAGCCGGTGACGTAGGCGTTCTCGACCCTGAACGGCGCGCTCACGCTGTTGTCTTCCAACATGAAGAACTGTGAGCTGATGACGCCGAGGGCATCGGCCTCGCAGTCGGGATCGCTTCCCGGCGCGGTCACGTAGGTGATGTCGTCGGCGAACATGACGTTGCCGCTCGCGGCCACCGTAATCTTGCCCCGAACGAGCCCGCTCACGCCGACGCTCCCGTTCACGTACACCACACCCTTGAAGTTCGGGTTGTAGAGCCGCGTGACGGGCCAGAGATACTGGGCCATCGTGGCACCCACCGGGTTGCCGTCGGGCAGGATGCCGGCGGAGATCGCGGCCGGCGGGCCGCCGCCCCAGCCGGGCCAGGCAAGCCAGCTGCCGTAGTTGTCAGTGCCGGTAAAGACGAAACCGGGACGATAGAGACGCGGGTCGCCTCCCAAGTAGCACCTGCGGGTGGCGCTCCGGAGCGCGTTTCGAACCGCGAGTCGTTTGTCCGCGGCGGTGCCAGCCCGATTGGCGTAGATCGAATCGGCTGTCCACCACGTGTCATCGCCTCCGTCAGCTACGGACCAGGTACCGCCG
>JABDII010000176.1 GCA_013003805.1 Gemmatimonadales bacterium | reverse complement strand
GTCTACGACGGTCGGGGTGGACCGCCGGTGGCTGCCGACATCGCCATCCTGGATGATTCGGTAGTCGCAGTCTCCCAATACATCGCGGGCGACGCTCGTCGAGAGATCGATGCCCGGGGATTGGCCGTTGCCCCCGGATTCATCAACATGCTGAGCTGGGCGACCGAGAGTCTGCTCGAGGATGGCTCGGCACAGAGTGACATTCGCCAAGGTGTTACCCTCGAGGTGTTCGGTGAGGGTTGGTCGATGGGCCCCCTCAGCGATTCGATGAAGGCGGAGGCGCTAGCCGAGCAAGGCGACCTCACCTACGACATCCGATGGACCACCTTGGGCGAGTATCTCGAACACTTGGTCTCGCGCGGTGTGTCACCCAACGTCGCTTCGTTTGTCGGTGCCTCGACCGTCCGGATACACGAGATCGGCCACGAGGATCGCCCGCCGACGCCTGAAGAGCTGGAACGCATGCGCGCCCTGGTACAGACCGCGATGGAGGAGGGCGCGCTCGGTGTAGGGTCATCACTCATCTACGCGCCGGCATTCTACGCCTCGACTGAAGAGCTGATTGCGTTGGCGGAGATCGCCGCCCGATACGACGGGATGTACATCTCCCACCTCAGGAGTGAGGGCGATCGCATCCTACCAGCGCTCGATGAGCTCCTTACCATCGCCCGCACGGCCGACATCCGTGCGGAGATCTATCATCTCAAGGCGGCGGGACGACGCAATTGGCCCCTGCTCGACGCCGTGATCGCCCGCGTGGATCAGGCTCAGGCAGACGGGCTTGCGATCACCGCCGATATGTACACCTACACGGCGGGGGCTACCGGCTTGGACGCGGCCATGCCGCCGTGGGTTCAGGAGGGGGGTCAGCAGTCCTGGATCGATCGCCTTCAGGACCCCGCGATTCGTTCCCAGGTCGAGCGGGCAATGCGGACTCCATCGACCGAGTGGGAGAACCTCTACGAGGCGGCGGGCGGCGCGGAGAATGTGCTCCTCGTCGGTTTCAAGGAGGACTCCTTGAAACCGCTCACTGGGATGACTCTCGCTGAGGTAGCGGCGCTGCGCGGTACAACTCCCGAGGAAACTGCGATGGATCTCGTCGTTCAAGACGGGAGCCGTGTTGGGACGGTGTACTTCCTGATGTCGGAAGACAACGTGCGGAGGAAGGTGAGCCTGCCCTGGGTTCGCTTCGGATCCGATGCCGGCGCCTTGGCGCCGGAAGGCGTGTTCCTCCGCTCCAATCCTCACCCGCGGGCATACGGGAACTTCGCCAGGCTATTGGGCAAATATGTCCGAGACGAACAGGTCATTCCTCTCGAAGAGGCCATTCATCGGCTCACCTGGGCTCCTGCGACGACGCTTCGGATCGAGCGGCGGGGCCTGCTCGCGCCGGGATATTACGCCGACGTGGTGATCTTCGATCCTCGAACGATTAACGACCGGGCGACGTATGACGATCCCCACCAGTATTCGACAGGGATGGTTCATGTTTTGGTCAACGGGGTCCAGGTGCTTCAGGATGGGCGACACACCGGTGCCAAGCCCGGACGGGTCGTACGCGGCCCAGGCTGGAGCGGGAGATAAGCGGGGCCATGCGCAGCGAGGAGATGACCCGCCCGATCCGCCGATTCCTCATCGTTCTCATCGGGATCGGGTTAGCGGGTACCATCGGCTTCATGCTCCTGGAAGGCTGGAGCGTGCTGGACGCGCTGTACATGACCGTCATCACGCTGTCCACGGTTGGGTTTGGCGAGATCCATCCCATTTCCGCTGCGGGAAGAGTATTTACCATTGTCCTCATCACGGCCGGGGTTGGCGCCGTCGCTTATCTCTTCAGCACGCTGAGCCAATACGTGGTCAGCGGCGCTCTCACCGGGTCGTTTCGGAGCCGCCGAATGCAACGAACCATTGACGCACTATCTGAACATTTCATCGTCTGCGGCTACGGGCGGGTGGGCCAACACGTCGTGAGCGATCTCGAGGAGCGTGGCCGGCGTTGCGTCATCATCGAGTCCGACTCCGCCACGGCGGAGCGCCTTGCGGATCGACTGGTGGTGATCGGAGACGCCGCTGATGACGACGGCCTCCGGCGGGCCGGCATCGATCGCGCCCAGGGACTGGTTGCGGCAACCGGAAACGATGCCGACAACCTCTTCATCACCCTCTCCGCTCGCTCACTGAACCCGAATCTGCTCATCGTGGCCCGGGCGAACGATCCGGCGTCCGAGCCCAAGCTCCTGCGGGCCGGAGCAACACACGCCATTTCGCCGTTCTCGATCAGCGGTCATCGCATTGCGTCGCAGCTCCTCAATCCGTCGATCACCGACTTCCTTGACGTGGTCATGCACTCGGCCAATCTGGAGCTCTGGCTCGAAGAAGTAACCGTAGCGGCGAGGAGCGACCTCGACGGGAAGGACATGGAAGCGGCGATGCTCCGATTGGAGGTGGGTGCCAACATCATTGCCATCCGCCGCGCGAAGCAGCGCGGTTTCACTACGGTGCCACGGATCGGGCTCCAGGTCCAGCCGGGCGACGTCATGATCGCCCTGGGTACGTTGGAACAACTCCATGCTCTCTCCAAGCTGGCGGGGCACGATCCGTCGATCCCGCGGCCAAAGATCACGAAGCGCGAAGCCGAGAGGGAGCAACCTGAAGGAGTGTCTCCCTCGTCATGACTACAGGTATCGATGCAGCGTTTACCGATCGGCTCGTCGCTACTCGTCGTGACCTTCACCGCCACCCGGAGTTGAGCTGGCAGGAGCGACGCACGTCGGAGCAAATCCACCAAGCGCTGGAACGTGTCGGGATCCGGACGCGGCGCGTCGCTGCCGGTACCGGGGTCATCGCTGATATCCCAGGCGGTGATGGACCGTTCGTCGCGCTCCGCGCCGACATGGACGCGCTGCCGATCACCGAGGAGACCGGCCTCCCATTCACGTCGATTCACGACGGTGTGATGCACGCCTGTGGACACGACGCACACACCAGCATGCTGCTCGGTGCTGCGGAACTCCTCAGTGGTGACGGCAACTTACCGGCGCCAGTGCGGCTCATCTTTCAACCAGCCGAAGAGCAAGGCGCGGGCGCGAAAGCCATGATCGAAGAAGGGGCCCTGGATGGGGTGGGTATGATCTTCGGCGGCCACGTGGACCGGCACTTCCCCACCGGGAATGTCGTCGTCACCGAAGGAGTAGTGAACGCTTCGACCGACGCCTTTCGGATCGAGATTGCCGGCCGCGGCGGTCACGCCGCTAGGCCGCACGAGAGTGTCGACGCCGTGGTCGTGGCGAGCCTCCTGGTTATGTCACTTCAGACCGTCGTGTCGCGCGAAGTGGATCCCGTCCACCCATCGGTCGTAACGATTGGGCGGTTCGTCGCCGGATCCGCCCCGAACGTCATCGCGGGGCACGCTCTCCTCGAGGGTACGATCCGGGCACAAGAGAGAGAGGTTCGCCAGCACCTAGTCGATGCCGTGCATCGTATCGCCAACTCCGTCGGTCAACTCCATGGCGCCGATGTGCAGGTGACGCTCACCGAGGGCACACCGCCCTTGGTGAATCCCCCACACATGGTCACCCTGGCGCGCCAGGCGGCACACGCCGTTGTGGGACCGGGCCACGTCCCTTCGCTGCACATCGCTAACATGGGTGGAGAAGATTTCTCCTACTACCTCGACCAGGTCCCGGGGTGCTACGTACGTTTTGGCGCCCAGGTGCCGGGCCGCGAGGGCTACCC
>JABDII010000229.1 GCA_013003805.1 Gemmatimonadales bacterium | reverse complement strand
GTCCCACGGCTTCCCGTTGGGCCCGTTGCCGATCTCCGCCAGGATGCTGGTGACGGCGGCCGCATTGGACGCCGGCACCCGGCTCTGGATGTCGAACACGGCCCCCATGCTGGCCAAGACCGCGTTGTCCACCACCGGGGCCGGGCTCCGCGGCGGCTCGGTACTCGCCACCACCGACCGGCGCCAGAACAATTCCTCGCGCGGACCGGACAACGGATGATCCAACGCGCCCTCCTGCGACAGGAGGTCGACGAAGCCCAAGTCCAACCGGTCCACCGCGACGGCCCGAGCCAACGCCTTGATGGCCCAGAGGCCGCGCATCTTCACGAACCGCCTGCTCTGCTTGGCCTCATCCAACAGTGCCAGCGGGAGACCGCCGGCCGCACTCACGTGGCGGCGCCGCTCTTCCGGGATGCGGTCAAAGTAATCCGGTTGGGTCAGCACGTTCACACCGCGGAGCCGGAAGATGTGCTCCAGGTCCTCGAACGTGATCGCCGCCGCCAGGTCGGGGTCGTCGATCGGCGGGCAGACCCCCACGTAAACGATCTCAAGATTCGAGCCATATCGGGCCTTGAGATACCGCGCTTCGGCCACGACTGGGATGGCAACGGGCGCCAGGTAGGGAATGAGCTCCGGAAAGTCCCGTCGTATGGTCTCAACAACCACCGGGTCGGTGGACCGGATCAGGGTGCCCCAGTTCTCCTCGTGCCACAGCCTAAGATATTCTGCCGCAACGAGTTCGTCGCCTATGACCCCACGATGGACGGTGCGGAACCCTGCAACGTAGCACGCATTCACCACCTGTTCCGGGGTGGCCGGGAAGAAGTGGGCGGCCGACTCGGGGCTCAGGATCAAAACACCGTCCCCGCGCGCCGCAACTGCAAGCGCACGACCGATTTGACCGCTCACGTCGATGGCGTCGTGGGGGCAGGCGGGCACGCAGCGGCCGCACCGGATGCAGGCCTCGTCCACCACCTCCACCACGGGGCCGGCGATCGCCACGGCGTCGGTCGGGCAGACCCGCACGCATGCGAGGCAACCGACGCAGCTATCAGCACTTACGGTAAATTTCACCGAACCGGCATGGTGGAGGATCCCTGGAAAAGGGAGTGCCTAATATTGAAGATTGGCACCCCGCTGTCAAGCCGCTGTTACGCTGCAAACGTTGGCACTACAGTAACTTAGCCTAGCTGGTACGCCTTGATCTTTCGGTACAGGGTCCGCTCGCCTATGCCCAGCTCCTCGGCGGCGCGGCGGCGATTGCCCTGGAACTCCCGGAGGGCGGCGACAATAGCGGCCTTTTCGATCTCCGCCATGGTCATTCCGGGCCGGTAGACCACCTCTTCGGCCCCTCCGCCGTCCGGCTCTGCCTCCGGGAGCACGTCCGCAACCAGCGTATCGTCGTCCAGTTCAATGACTTGGACCCGCTCCGGGCGTTCGTCCAATCGTCGCTGCAAGTCCCGCACCTGGAGCCGTAACTCCATGATACTACGGAAGATAAACTCGAGTTCCTGGGTTGGGCCCTCGCTTGCCAGGGATTGGACCCGAACGGGGAGGAGGGTGTTGGGACCCTCGAGGATGTCGGGTGGGATGTCGGCGGCCCGGATTTCGGAGCCCGGCGCGAGCACCACCATCGACTCGACCAGGTTCCGAAGCTGCCGCACGTTGCCGGGCCAGTCGGCCGCCACCAGGCGTTGCATCGCCTCTGGCGTTATGCCTCGGAAGTGGCGATCGTGCTCCCGGGCCAGCTCCTTGATGAACCGGCGCACCAAGAGCGGGATGTCGCCCCGGCGCTCGCGGAGCGGCGGGAGATCGATGGTCAAGACGCTCAACCGGTAGTAGAGATCGTCGCGGAACTCGCCCAACGCCACCGAGTCCTTGAGGCTCTTGTTTGTGGCCGCCACCACTCGGACGTCGACCTTGATGGACTCGGTGCCGCCCAACCGGTAGAAGGTCCGGTTCTCCAGGACCCGAAGCAGCTTGACCTGCACACTGGGCGGGATCTCGCCGATCTCGTCGAGGAAGATGGTGCCGCCATGCGCCAACTCGAAGCGGCCCAGCCGCCGCTCCGCCGCTCCGGTGAAGGCCCCCTTCTCGTGGCCGAACAATTCGGACTCGAGCAGGGTCTCGGGCAGGGCGGAGCAGTTGACCGCGATGAACGGCTTGCCGCGCCGCGGCGAGAGGTCGTGCATGGCCTTCGCGACCAGTTCCTTCCCCGATCCCGACTCGCCCAGAATGAGCACCGTGCTCGAGACCGGCGCCATCTGCTCGATCTTGACCAGCACCTCCTGGATGGCCGGGCTGTCGCCCATGATGCCGGTGTGCTCCTGCAGCTCCCGGCGGTCGATGACGCGGAGCGCGGTCGCGACGATGTCTTCCACCCGCACCGGCTTGGTCATCACCTCGGTCACCGTCGGCCGGACCACCCTGCTCTCCCGCGCCGAGTCGGTCGGCTCGAGGAGTGCCAGGGTCGAGACTTCGGCGTCGCGCGCAAGGTTGGCCAAGTGTGCCGTCCGCGGCTCGTACACGGCACCAGTCATGATGATGAGGTCGGGCGCCTCCCGCCGGACCACGTGGCCGGCGTTGTCCAGCGTGGAGAGCGTGGCCGTCCGAAGCCCCTCCGCTTCGAGTGCGGCGTTCAGCGGGACGGCCACTTCGAGGTCGTCCAGGGTGATGAGGATCTTGGTCGCCATCGTCAGTGCTCGGTGCGGCGGTTCCGCACCAGGTCCACCGAGTGATCGATCAACGGCTCGAGCACGTGGAGGCCGTCCTTCACTCCATTGGGGCTGCCCGGCAGGTTGACGATGAGAGTCTGCGCCCGTATCCCGGCCACACCGCGCGACAGCACCGCATGCGGCAGGCGGGAGTAGGCGCTCATGCGGAGCGCTTCGGCAATGCCGGGTGCCTCTTTCTCGAGCACGGTGAGCGTCGCCTCTGGGGTCACGTCACGCGGCGAGAGCCCGGTACCGCCCGTGGTGAGGATCACGTCGGCCTGATCGGCGTCGGCCCATTCGGACAAGTGACCGGCGATGCGAAGCGTCTCGTCCGGGACGATCTCACGCGCGGCCGCTTCGTACCCACGCGCGCCGATCCACTCGGCGATCGCGTCGCCCGAGGTGTCCGGCCGGGTGCCGCGACTGCCCGCGTCGGAAACGGTGAGAATTGCTACTCGGATAGACAGGGTTACTTCCCCTTGTTGACCGACCCCTCGGTGTAGAACGGCCGCTTGACCACCTTGGCCGGGATCCGCTTGCCGCGGCAGTCGACCTCGAACTCGGTGCCCACCTTGGCCACGGCGGCGGGGAGATAGGTGGTGCCGATCGGAATGCCGAGGGACGGGCTCATGGCACCGCTCCGCACGATATCTACCGGGCGATCCTCGTGATACACGGCGTAGCCGTGCCGCGGGATGGCTTTCCCGTCGAGCGTGAAGCCGACCAGCTTCCGGGTCACGCCGCGTTCCTTCTGCGACTTGAGCGCGTCGCGCCCCACGAACGGCGCTCCCTTGTCCAGCTTGACGATCCACCCGAGCGCCGCCTCGAGCGGGGTGATGGTGTCGTCGATGTCGCTGCCGTAAAGCGCGTAGGCCATTTCCAGGCGCAGCGTGTCGCGCGCGCCGAGCCCGATGGGAGCCGCCTTGCCCTCGCCGGCGAGGGCGCGCCAGATGGTCTCGGTATCCCGCGAGCGACAGTAGATCTCGAACCCGTCCTCGCCGGTGTATCCGGTACGCGAGACGAAACACTGGCAACCGGCCACGCTGATGGTATCGAACGTGTAATAGGCGATGGCCCCGAGCGCGGCCGGCGTTTCGGCTTGCAGGACTTCCTCCGATCGCGGCCCTTGGAGGGCGAGCAATCCGACATCGGTCGAGATGTTCTTGAGCCGCACGTTGGCCCCGCCCTTGTGACCGACCACGTAGTCCCAATCCTTGGCGATGTTGGCCGCGTTCACGACCAGCATGAGCTTGTCGTCGAACCGGTAGACCGTGCAGTCGTCGACGAAGGTCCCCTCGGGCGTCAACATGGCGGAGTACTGTACCTCGCCCGGCCCGAGCGCAGCGATGTCATTGCAGGTGATGCGATTCACGAACGCGTTCCGGTCCGGGCCGGTCACCTCGAACTCTCCCATGTGGGACACGTCGAAGATTCCGGCATCGGAGCGGACGCTCCGATGTTCCGCCATGATGCCTTCGTATTGAACCGGCATTTGGAACCCCGCGAATAGCACCATCTTGGCGCCGAGTGCCACGTGCGCGTCGTAGAGCGGGGTGTATTGCAGTGGACCTGTAGCCATGATGAGATCTCCCCTAGCCCCCTCCCATCAGGGTGCTCATTATCGCCTTCTGGACGTGAAGCCTGTTTTCGGCCTCGTCCCACACTTTCGACTTCGGTCCTTCGAACACCGACTCGGACACCTCCTCCCCGCGATGGGCGGGAAGGCAGTGGAGAAAGATGGCCGAGGGATCGGCCAGGGC
>JABDII010000187.1 GCA_013003805.1 Gemmatimonadales bacterium | reverse complement strand
CCAGCGGACGTAGCCGATGATCTCGGTCACGTCTTCACGAGTCACGCCCTCGACCGGTTGCATCGACCCAAAATTCCAGTGGTGCGCCTGGACGCCGAATGTCACCGCACGTTGAAACGCCTCATCGGCATGGTGGCTCGGCTCGTAGATCTGGTGCACCAACGGCGGGCCCCGGTCGGTGCCGACCGCATGGCTGCCGTGACAGGTCGCGCAGTGCGCGTCGAACACTTCCTCACCTTGGCGGAACTGGTCCGGTGTCGGCCCGGGGTCGAAGCCTTGGAGTGCGCCGTCGGGCGTGGCTCGCTTGCAGCCCGCCAATGCGACGAAGGCCATCAGGACAAGAACTCTGGTGCGGTCCTTCACCTGAGTCGCTCCTGCAAGCCCGTCCGAGCCTGATCGATCATTTGACGCACCCGATCTCTCAATTCGGACGCATCCTGGAGCGTGAGACCGCTGGTCTCGACCGGCGGGAGAACCTCGACGTGGGCTGCGGCACGACCGAACCGCCAGTCGTGCTTGGGAAGCGCCGTCCGAGTCCCTGCCACCGCGAGGGGCAGAACGGGGACCCCGGCCTTGATCGCGAGGCGGAACGCGCCCTCCTTGAATGGCAGGAGGTCGCTCGTGGGAGAGCGTGTTCCCTCCGGAAAGATCATCACCGACACCCTCCGGCGGAGCACCTCTCGGGCGTAGCTCATGGCTTGGCCTGCACTCGTGGGCGAGCCGCGGCGCAGTGGTATGTCGCCGGCCAATCGCATCTCCCATCCGACAATAGGTATCCGGAAGAACTCTGCCTTGGACATCCATTTCATCTCCCACGGGAGGTGGCTGATGAGCAGGATATCCGCGAAGGATTCGTGGTTTGCGACGACGACGTATGGACGGCGTGGTTCCTCGACCCGGACGCCGGAAGTTCGAAACCGCCAAAACGGATTCGTCTTGGCCACCAGCATTGCCGCAACCCGGAACCAGCGACCCACGACGTAGCGACCCCGGTCGAACGGTACCGTTACCGCGAACAGCACGAGCATCGTTGGAAGCCAGACGGATACAATGAGCCCGGTGGTAAACCACGCCCAGGCCGAGCCGAGCGACCGCCAGAGCGTACCGGACTTCACAACCATGGTCTAGATGCCCAGCAGTTGGAGGACTATGCCACCGAGCCAGACCAGGCCGAACACTGAAATGCCAATAAGGAGCACAAGCCCCGTGAGGACCAAGGCCAGGTGTCGACTGCTCTTGGCATGCGTGGTCTCAGGGTCCTCGAGGTGGCGCTCCAGTAACTGGAGATTTCGGGTGTTGGACTTCCAGATCGCGTCGAAGACGTCGCCCACGCCCGGCACCAGGCCCACGATTGCCTCGAAGCCGACATTCGAGAGCATACGAAGCAGGAGGCTCAGCGACGCACCGAATCGTGTGGCCTCCACCACGATGTAGCCGGAGAGTGCTGTGCCGAGCGCATCGCCCAGTCCAGGAATCAAGCCGATGAAGGGATCCAGGCCCACCCGGAAGCTCGTGCCGGGGATTCGGATCGCCGAGTCGAGCACCCGACTGAGTCCGCGGATGCGCTTGAGTCTCCGATCGCGGCCGGCGTCGGTGGAGACGACGCTCACTCGGCCCGAGTTGGCCTCGGCTACAGGATGGGGGGAGACAGGATGGTCCGTCACACGGTCAAACAACAAAGCGGAGACTGAAATCACAAGCGTCCTACACTACCGAGCGCCGCCTTCCAGTTGCGCCGCATGCCGTCGAGTCCGGGACGCTCGAGGGGGGTGTCCCCGAACGTGGCGTCAAAGTCTCCGTCGGTCATCGTCTCGAAGTAATCAGGCCGTTTGGCCGGTTCCTTGCGCCGCCGGAATTCCACGGCCGACGACGGCTCCGCGAATCGCTGATTCCACGGGCAAACATCGTTGCAGATATCACAGCCAAAGGCCCACCCGTCGAGTTTCGACTCGAGCTCACTCGGGATGGGTCCGCGGTGCTCGATCGTGAGATACGAGATACAACGGGTCGCTTCGAGGACTCGAGGCTCGACGAACGCCTCGGTCGGACACGCGTCGAGGCAAGCAGTGCAGCTTCCACAGTGATCGACCTCGAACGGGGCGTCAGGTTCAAACTCGAGATCGGTCAGGACCGCACCGAGGAAGAAAAACGAGCCAACTCCAGGCCGAATGAGCATGGTGTTCTTGCCGATCCAGCCCAAGCCGGCGCGTTGCGCCAATTCACGTTCCGGCACTGGGCCCGCGTCGACAAAGGGTCGGGCGATGCGCGCGCCGCGCGACCGCAAGTAGTCGGCCAACTCCTCGATGCGGGCCATGGTGGTAATGTGATAATCCGTGCCCCGGGCGTACTTCGCGATCTTGGGCGGTGCCAGATCGGATGGGGTATCGGGGTGGAAGTAGTCGTCGAGCACGATGATGGCCGAACGCGCGCCGGGAACGATCGTCGCTGGATCACGCCGTCGGGCTGCCTGACGGTGCAAATATCGCATGGTCCCGGCGTGGCCCCGCTCGAGCCACTCGTCGAGCGCAGTGCCGTGCGGTGTCGGCGACAGATCGGTGATGCCGCATGCAATGAACCCGAGTGATGCAGCAACCGCCTTGACTTCCTCGCCGGGCGTCACGTTGGCCTTCTCGTAACGAGACCGCGGTGATCTCCCTCGCCGGTAATGAGCCGAGCTCCGTGTTGGAAGGTAAAGTACGACCAGGCCCATTCCATCAGCACGATGATGCGATTTCGAAAGCCGATGAGAAAGAAAATGTGAACGAAGATCCAGGTGAGCCAGGCAAAGAACCCGCTGAAGTGGAGCCGTCCAATGTCGGCAACCGCGCGGCCGCGTCCAATTACCGCCAACTGTCCCTTGTCCCGATAGTGGAATGGGCGGCGCGCTCGCCCTGCCAGGTCACGACGAATGGTCTTCGCGGCGTAGCGCCCCATTTGAATGGCCACGGGCGAGAGACCCGGGAGAGGCCCGCCTTCTTGGTGGTCGAAACAGGCCGCATCCCCAAGGACGAAGACCTCCGGGTGGCCCGGAACGGTGCAGTCTTCGCCGACGACGACCCGGCCCTGGTGATCGAGGGGGGCGCCGAGGGATCGAAGGAGTGGGCTTGCGAGGTTCCCGGCGGCCCAGACTACGGTCTTGGTCGGGATGTGGGTTCCCCCAACCGAGACGCCATTGTGGGTGATTCCATCGACGAACGCCCCGGTTCTCACCTCGACGCCCAGGCGGCGGAGCGCACGCATGGCTGCCATACTGAGGGACTCGGGATACGACGAGAGCAGGCGGGGGCCACCCTCCAACAGGAGCACGCTGGCCTCCCGGGAGTCGATGTGACGAAAGTCGCGCCGCAGCGCGTAGCGGCGGATTTCCGCCAATGCCCCGGCGACCTCGACACCCGTGGGTCCGCCGCCCACCACGACGAATGTCAGCAGGCTCTTGCGTTGGCCCGGGTCGGGCCTGCGTTCCGCTCCCTCGAAGGCCAGCAGGATACGCCGGCGGATCTCCAGGGCATCCTCGATGCTCTTGAGCCCGGGGGCGAGCATCTCCCACTCCTCGTGGCCGAAATAGGAATGTCGCGCACCGGTAGCCACAATGAGATAGTCGTAGCTAAGACTACTACTATCGACCCGGACCCGCCTATCTGCCAGGTCGACCGACTGAGCCTCACCGAGGACTACCTCGACGTTAGGCTGGCCCCGCAGGATGGAGCGGATTGGTGATGCGATATCGCCGGGTGAGAGGGCGGCGGTAGCCACTTGGTAGAGCATCGGCTGGAACAGGTGGTGGTTCCGTCGATCCACCACGGTCACCTTCACGGAGGCCGATCTCAGGGCCTTGGCGGCGTAAAGGCCGGCGAAGCCTCCGCCCAGAATAACGACGTGGGTGCCCGGCGGGGCATTCACTCAGACACCGATCGTGGTGCGTCGCCAGCCAGCGAACCGGATGACATCCTCCGTTGGCGGAATCGCCTCGGGGTCCGCATACGCAGTGTACATGCGCCAGCGCAGGTAGGTTCGGTCGGGCAAAGGCAGAAACGGCCGCGTGCGCCACCACTTCCGTTGGCGAAAGGCCCAGGCCGTGCGGATGAGATCGAATCCCAGTTTGGGATTGAACGCTCCCCGGAAGGCCAAACGCGATATGAGCGAGCCCCAGGAACGCGGGGCATTGGGGAGCGGCGGGTGTCGATCGGGCGCTGGAGGCATGCCGCCCTAACATAACGCCAGTCCCGCCCTGGCCGGCACTAGGCGTGTCCTTGGCCAGCCGAGGGCATATATTCCCTCCCCGTGCTTGGCGCGGCGCCGGAAGTGCCGGGCGACGCAGAGGTCTTCCCTAATCGTGAGCGGTCGCGGTCGCGTGGCCGAGTGGTGAATCGTGGCGAGTCCCTACCGTAGGCTCCGTGATCATAAGCGCCCTACCGAGGATGAGGTTCTCCTCGAGAGCGGCCAGCTCCTGGAACGGCCCGATGCGCTGCGCAAGACCGACCCTTGGCGGGTCTTTCGCATCATGGGAGAGTTTGTCGAGGGCTTCGATACCCTCGGGGACATCTTCGACGCCGTGTCGATCTTCGGCTCGGCTCGCGTCCCGGCGACGGACCCGTCCTATGTGGCCGCGCGCAAGGTCGGTCGGCTGCTCGCGGAAGCCAACATCCCGGTGATCACCGGAGGTGGGCCGGGTATCATGGAAGCGGCTAATCGGGGCGCGAACGAGGCCGGAGGCCTTTCGATTGGCTGCAACATCGAGCTGCCGTTCGAGCAACGGCCGAATGACTTCCTGGAGCGAAGCGTCAACTTCCGTTTTTTCTTCGTGCGGAAGATGATGTTCATCAAGTATGCGACCGCGTTCGTTGTGTTTCCCGGCGGGTTCGGGACCATGGACGAGCTCTTCGAATCGCTCACCCTGATCCAAACTGGGAAGGTGAAGAACTTCCCGCTTGTGCTCTTCGGCACCGAATACTGGGGACGTTTGGTGGATTGGCTGCGCGATACTGTTGCCAAGGAGGGAAAGATCGACGAGCCCGATCTCCTGCTCTTCCATCTTACCGATGACCCCGCGGAGGTCGTTGAGCACGTACTGCGTTCCCGCCCCCAGGCCATTCAGCCATGAATTCTCCTTCGCCCAAGGGCTCACGCCCCGCTGCGCCATACCTCCAGGGGGAACGCATCGACCCGCTCGGTATCACTGGCCAGGAGGCCGCAGCGGACCTCATCGAGAAGGCCTACCTGGCCTACAACGCCGGACGCTTGCGGGAGGCATGCCGGCTCTTCGCCGATCGTATGCTCGCACCGGAAGTGACGGTCGGCCTCAGTCTGACCGGCGCATTGACTCCGGCTGGCCTCGGCATGAGTTCCTTGATTCCTCTCATGGAAGCGGGGTTTGTCGACTGGATCGTGTCCACCGGCGCCAACCTCTATCACGACACCCACTTCGCCCTCGGGCTGGCGATGCATCGCGGCACACCTCACGCCGATGATGTCGAGCTCCATGCCCAAGGGGTCGTGCGGATCTATGACGTCTTCTTCGACTTCGGGGTGCTGCTCTCGACCGACAATTTCATTCGAGAGGTTTCCGCTCGCCCCGAGTTCCAACGCTCAATGAGCTCGGCCGAATACCACTACCTCCTCGGTGGGTACGTGCGCGAGCGCGAGCGAGCCCTGGGCCTTACGCGTCGTTCATTGTTGACGGTCGCACACCAACTGGAGATCCCCATCTACACGAGTTCGCCCGGCGACAGTTCGATTGGTTTAAACGTGGCGGAGCAGGCCATGCTCGGAAGCAAGCTCCGCTTCGATGTCAGCGCCGATGTCAATGAAACGGCAGCCCTCGTCTACGAGGCTACGCGGGGAAATGGCAAGAGCGCGGTCTTCATGGTGGGCGGCGGGAGTCCCAAGAACTTCATGCTCCAGACCGAACCTCAGATTCAAGAGATCCTCGGGCTCGACGAGCGGGGGCACGACTACTTCCTCCAGATGACGGACGCCCGCCCCGACACCGGCGGGCTCTCGGGTGCCACGCCGGCCGAGGCGGTCAGTTGGGGCAAGATCGATCCCGCAATGCTCCCGAGTAGCGTCGTCGTCTATGGCGACGCAACACTCACCCTCCCGCTCCTGACGGCCTACGCCCTGAGCCGTCATGAATCCCGGCCGCTCAAGCGGCTCTACCCGAAGCGCGACGCGATGTTGGAACGCCTGCGCGGTGCCTATCGCGAGGTGGTGGCCAGCCGCGATGCTCGCGCGAAGGATGCGGAGGAAGCCGTCGGGCCCGAGCGTGCCAGCTAGGTCCTCGGACCCAGAGCGCCCCGGTCCGATCTACAGCGGCTACGCCCTCGGACTGCTGGCCGTCATCAACCTGCTCAATTATCTGGATCGCAACGTCATCTTCGCGCTCTTCGAACCCATCAAGCGCGATTTGGGCCTGACCGATGCTCAGCTAGGATGGCTCGCGTCGGCCTACGTGTTGGTGTTCTCCCTGTCCGCGCTCCCGTTCGGTGTGTTGAGCGATCTCCGTTCGCGGCGCGCGGTGGTCGCGGGCGGGGTCGCCTTCTGGAGCGCCTTCACGTTCCTGAGCGGGTGGGTGCGGGGCTTCTGGCAGTTGTTCTTCTGCCGTGCGGCGGTCGGTGTGGGCGAAGCGGCTTATGGGCCAGCGTCACAATCACTCGTGGCCGATTACTACCCCGGTCGCGGCCGCGCCCTCGCGATGGGCATTCTCATGTCCGGTGTCGCGCTGGGCGGAGTGCTCGGTCTCCTGTTGGGTGGGGTGCTCGAGGAGCGCTACGGCTGGCGGGTCGCGTTCATGGCGGTTGCCCTCCCCGGGTTCATCGCCGCGGTCCTCGCGGGCCGGCTCAAAGACCCTACCCGGCCACCGGGTAGAATCTCGGTACAGAAGTACCTCCAGGACTTCGAGATCGGGCTGTCGACCGTGGTGCGCCAGTTCACCCCGATCATCGTCTGGTCGGCGGTGGGCGGGGTGGTGGCCTTCGTGCTCGACAGACTGTTCGCGGCGGAGTCGAATCTCGATGTGGCGGTGTTCGGTGCCTTCGCCGGCCTGGGGCTGGCCTTCAACATTCGCCGGTGGGTGAAGCAGATCCAGACCGATCAGATCGATGAGACGCCATTCGGCGGCCAGGTCGGCGTCGCCTTCGAAGACATCTTGGGAGCCACCAGATTTGTCTTGCGCACGCCGACCCTGGTCTACCTGTTTCTGGGTGGTGCACTCATCTCCTTCGGGTTGAACGGCCTGGTGGGATGGGCGCCGACCTTTACTTCCCGAGAGCTTGGCCTCTCGCCGGCCGACGCGTCGGTCATGCTCGGGAAATGGGGGCTGCTGTTCGGCACCTTGGGAACGGTGGTCGGGGGCGTGGTGGCCGATTGGCTCCGCCGGCACACCCGAAATGGCCGTGTCCTCACCATTGTGTTCGGGCTCCTAGTCGGTGGGGCCCTAGCCCTTTGGCTCCTCACGGTGCGCGACCTCCGGCTGTTCGTCCCGGTCTTCAGCGCCGCGTTCTTCTTCTTGACCTGGTACAACGGGCCGCTGTCGGCGGTCATCTTCGACGTGGTCCCGGCCCGAATCGGCGCCACCGTCATCGGTGCCTATCTCCTGTTCATCCACCTTGCCGGCGACGCGATCGCCTTCCCGGTGGTGGGGATGCTCTCGGATCGATTTGGAATCGACCGGGCCGTACTGCTGCTCCCGGTGGTCGCAATCTTAGGCGGAGTCGTGACCCTGGGGGCCGCGCGCACCGTCGTTCCGGACATGGATCGTGCTTCGCTGCGGACCACCGGGTCCTTCCGGCGGCCGAAGGGGATCACGCCGGAGCAGTAGGGGGAATCAGCGCCCCGCGGTCTTGTACATCAGGTCCACCAGCTCGTCATACATGGCTTCGGCCCGGATCGGATCGTCCGAACGGATGGCCTCGGTGGCGCAATGAGCCAGGTGGTTGCGTAGGAGCGCCCGGCCAGCGCCCCGCAAAGCCTCCTGCACCGACGACATCTGCATCAGGATATCGGCACAGTAGCGTTCGTCCTCCACCATACGCTGGAGCCCCCGAAGCTGTCCTTCGATGCGACGCAGACGATTGAGCACGGCCCGCTTGATATCGGGATCGACAGCCACTGCCTTGCGGTTCGTGCCATCGGTCCCACACGCACAGGGAACGGTGGTTTGAGATGTCGAATCCATGAATGCCTTTCCTCTGTCGGTCATGCCGTTCTCAGTCGCAAGCTGTTACTGACCACACTCACCGAGCTGGCAGCCATGGCCGCACCGGCGATGGTTGGGGTCAACAGGAGGCCGAACGCCGGGTAGAGAACCCCCGCCGCTATCGGCACCCCGATCACGTTGTAGATGAATGCCCAGAACAGGTTTTGTCGGATCACCCTGAGAGTGCGGCGCGCCAAACCGAGAGCCTCCGGGACTCCTGCCAAGTCCCCACGCATCAACGTGACGCCGCCCGCTTCAATGGCCACGTCAGTGCCGGTGCCAATGGCGACGCCGACATCTGCCTGCGCCAGGGCGGGCGCATCATTCAGCCCGTCACCCACCATGGCGACGACCTTGCCCTCTTGCTGCAGGCGGTGGATAACGTCGAGCTTCTCGTCCGGAAGCACCTCGGCGATGATTCGGTCGATGCCCGTCTCCCGGGCCACACTCTCCGCGGTGCGCCTGGCATCGCCGGTCAGCATCACGACCTCGAGCCCGAGGCGATGGAGGTCCGCAACCGCGGCCTTGCTGGTTCGCTTGATCGGATCCGCAATGGCGAGGACCCCGGCCAGCGCGCCGTCGAGCGACACAAAAACGGCGGTCTTCCCGTCCGTTCCAAGAGCCTCGGCGCGATGGTCCATCGGCGAAGTCTCGATGCCCTCCGCCTGCATGAGGCTCGCATTGCCGACCGCCAGGCTTCGCTCATCGACCTCGCCTACCACACCCTGCCCCGCGCGGACCTCGAATCGTCGGGGCTCGCTCAGTGGAAGATCCTTGTCGTGGGCAGCCCGAACGAACGCCTCGGCCAATGGGTGCTCACTCAATCGCTCCAGCGAGGCTGCGAGTCGGAGTAGCTCGGCTTCGCCCTCGCCACGGGTGAAGATGTCAGTGACAGTCGGCCGTCCTTCGGTCACCGTTCCGGTCTTGTCCAACACGACGACATCCAGTTCGCTCGCGCGCTGGAGCACGTCTCCACCCTTGAACAGCACTCCACGCTCGGCCCCTCGCCCAGTCGCGACCATCACCGCAGTCGGAACCGCGAGGCCCATGGCGCAGGGACACGCGATGACCAGCACGGTCACGGCGGCAGCCAGTGCGTGGACGTACCAGGGACCGGGGCCGAAGTCGAACCAGATCACGAAGGTGGCAATGGCGACACAGAGAATGACGGGAACGAACACGGCCGAGACCCGGTCTGCCAGCTGTTGGATCGGTGCCTTCGTCCCCTGGGCCTGTTGCACGAGCCGCACGATGTGAGACAACACCGTGTCGCCGCCCGTGGCGGTGACCTGGACCTTAAGCGCGCCGTGTCGATTCAAGGTCGCGCCAACCACGGCGTCACCCGGTCCCTTGTCGACGGGAAGCGGCTCGCCGGTGAGCATGGATTCGTCCACGTTACTGGTACCATCGATGACCGCACCGTCCGCCGGGATCTTCTCGCCAGGTCGTACGATGAGAATGTCTCCGACGGTGAGCTCGGAGAGCGGGATCTCCACCTCGGCGCCAGCACGAACCACCCGCGCCGTGGTCGGTCGGAGACCCAGGAGTTTTCGGATGGCCTGGGACGTTCGGCCCTTCGCCTTGGCCTCGAGCAGGTTGCCCACGAGCACCAGCGCGATGATCCAAACCACCGCTTCGTAATACACGTGGGGCTCCAGGCCCCGGGCAGTGAACCACCCGCCAGCCAGTGTCATCGCAACGCTGAACACGAATGCGGACCCCGTGCCCACGGCGATCAGCGTGCTCATGTCGGCGCTGTGATGCCGGAACCCGGCCCAGGCTCGGGTGTAGAAGTGACGGCCCGCCCAAAACACCACCGGAAGGGAAATCCCGAGAAGAATGATGTTGACGAGCTGCATGCTCCAGCCGGTGGGCACGAGCATGAAACCCATGGCGAGAACGGCGGCGATGCCGCTCACCACGACCTTCCATTGCAGTGTGGCAATCTCCTGCGAACGCGCCGCGTCTTGTGCGGTCAACAACTCGTCCGGCGCCAGTTGGGCACCCGGGGCCTCGGCACCATAGCCGGCCTGGCGGATGACCTCGACCAGGGACTCGGTTGCTACCAGTGCCGCGTCGAAGTCGACCGTGGCTTGGTTGGTCATCAAGTTGACGTTCGCAGCACTCACCCCGGGCGTGCGCTCGAGCGCTCGCTGCACTCGGGCACTACAGGCGGCACACGTCATTCCCGACACGGGAATGTCACAGTGCTCGAGGCGCTCAGTCGTGGCCGTCATTGGTTCCATGCCCTTCGACGATCAGCTTTCCGTGTACCATCCCCATACCACAGCTAAAGTCATAAGTGCCAGCGAGCGTGGGCGTGAATTCGATGGTCGTGGTCTGGTAGGCGGGGAGGTACTGCCGGATGCTGAAGCCGTCTAGAACGACTTCTTCCGTGCAACTGTCGGTATCGGCACGGTGGAACTCGAGCCTGACCGGCTGGCCTTGGCGAACCGTCACGATGGACGGTGAATACCCGCCGAGGACTTCGATTGCGACGCGTTGAACGCCTGCCGCGCCCACACGCGCGACCGCTCTCACGCCACCCGCAATGAAGAAGTAGTAGACCACCCATCCGATGGCCGCGATGCCTCCGAGGGTTACCGCCCACTGAGCTGCCGTCATGCGTCCGGCGCCTCCCCAGCATCGGTCGTGGTAGTCCGAGCGCCGTAACCGGCCTCCTCGATCGCGGCGAGGATTCGCTCAGCACCGGTGGACTCGTCGTAGCGGACGGTCGCACTGCCGATTTCCACTGACTGGATGTCCACCTGCGGGAGCTCTGCTAGGGCATGGCGGACCGCACGCACACAGTGGTCGCAGCTCATGCCGTCGATCTTCAAGGTCACAGACTTCATGAATTCACTCTCCCGGCGAGGATGTCAGCCTCAGGATAATATAGGGGAGGGGGGTATGTCAATATCCGCTTTCGGTCTCGGTGTGAGCTTCGGTCCAAGTTGCTGTCAGAAAGGCCGTTAGGGCAGCTCGCGGGAGGTGCCGCAAGACGGGGAACGGTCGAGGTTCCGTTGGTCGGTGGTGCGCCGGCCATTTGAACGGCTAATTGTATGTGAAGTAAGCCGTTAGCTATGGGCTTCCGAACACCGGGCACAACTTCTGCAACTGCGCCCGTATTATGAAGGGCGATTCCCCACCACCTGGCCCCGGACCGACTCCGTGGCAGACCCAGATTGCGGCCCGCGTGCCGCTCCTGCGCCTAGACGGTGCCGGCTGGGATGTCGTCGCGCTGGAAACCTGGCGGGAGGCGCTCTCTAGCATGCTGGGTACGGAGGTTCCCCACGATCTTCTTGGCCTCTGGCTCTATCCGCACCACGATTCCGCGGTACTTCTCGGCCCGCCCGAACTGGCCCAAGACGACCTGCAGCTCCCCCGGCCCACGCCGCACTTGGATGACGACCAGCTCCGTCAGGTCGAGCACGTCGTCCGGCACGCCGGGTATGGATCAGCCATCTGTGTGTCGATTCCCCATGGTGGGCGTGCTGTGGGAGTGATGCTGGTGGCTAACCTGCGGCACGGAGAGTACGGCTCGCCCGAGGCGATCTTCCTGCGCCAGGCTGCGGGCGAGCTGGGTCCGATCATGGCGCGGATCGCGCGCCAGTGGATAGAGACGAAGGACGAAGCCACTGGAGTGCCGCGGCCCCTGCGAGACCGAGGTCCCGGTCGCGAGGCGCATGCGCGCGAGATTCACGGTCTGCTCGATACCCTTGGCGCCGCGATGCGAGACGCCACGACGCCTCGCCAACTGACCCAGTTGCTCGGTGCGGCGGTTGAGCATGTGCTGCCACACGATGCGATTGAACTCCTCGTTCCGGACGAGGCGGCCGAGCAGCACTACCGCTTGTCCGGGCATGTCCACGGTCATCTCTGGTCGCACCCAACCATGGTGGTAAGCCGGGCTGAATTCAGCCCGGGGCGACTGTTCGAGGAGAGTGATGAACTACTCGTGTCCGATGCGGCCTCCGACCGGCGGGCACCGGTATGGGGCTTCCCCCACCAGCTTGGTGCTGACGCCGAGATCCGGTCGGTGATTGGCGTCCGGCTTCGTGGGACCGGCGGGAGCAGGCTCGGCTACTTACTGCTGGGCAACATCGGACCAGAGTTCTATTGGGAAGAGGATGCCGATCTCCTGGCCCGCGTCGGTGCGGCGGTCGCGCCGCGACTGGAGAGTGTGGTGCTGGCCTGGGAACTGGATGTTCTGCAATCTCACCTAGGCGTGTTGCGCAGCGTACCGGCTCATCTGGGACGCATCGCTGAGATCTTGGCAACGACGGCCCACGTGAGCGTCGCGACCCGGCTCGTGGCACAGGAGGCGGCGGCCGTGTTGCCCTTCAGCCAATGCGAGTTTGCCATCCGACTCGGCAGCGAGGAAGAAGTCGTCGTATTTGAACCGGGCGAGACCCAGCCGTTGTCCAAGCTGCCCGTCATGCGGTACACCGGAACGGAGTTGGGCCGCGTCCTCGATGGAGAGCTGGGAAATGCCTTTGCCGAGGCGCGCCACAAGGACGGCGATGCGCCGGACGGGACGGTGCAGCCGACGGCGGCCCTCGTCGTGCCGGTGCGCGTAGGCGGCCGGGTTTTCGGTACGATGACGCTGGTGGCGACCGGCGGCCAGTCGTTCACGCGGGCCGATATTTCGCTGGCCCAACAGCTCGCGGATGTCCTGGCGCCCCACCTTGAGCTGCTCCGGCAGGGTGCGCTCCCGACCCGCCCTTCAGGGCAGGCTTGGCGGCGGATCACTCGGCCGGAGCAGAATCGCCCCGTCTGAACCTTCGGCTTGAATTCCTCAATTCTTCATCTAGTGCATCGCTGATTTGGGGATCCGTCGGCTTCATGCCGGCTTCCGTCCCTCTAAGCGAGAGCGTGTCCCATGATCCGCCGCGTCGGTGTGCCCGTCTCATTGGTCTCGGGTCTTCTCCTTCTTGTCCCGTCCCTCTGGAGCCAAGCTGGGCCTCCTCCCGTCCAGGAGAGCAACCAACCGATGTTCGCTCCGCTAGCATTGGCGCCCGCCAATGATTTGAGAACGGGCGCGGGGACGCCAGGACCGGCCTATTGGCAACAGCAGGCCGACTACGACATCCAGGTTACGCTCGACCCAGCGGCCCACCGGGTGACCGGGCGCGAGATCATCACCTACACCAACAACTCACCCGACCAGTTGAGCTTCTTGTGGGTCCAACTCGACCAGAATATGTACGCATCCAACAGCCGGGCGGCGGTTATCAATGCGTTCGGCGGGCGCGGCGCGCGGCTCGAGGGCGGCTATACCCTGGAACGAGTGGCTATCGTCCAGGACGGGCAGCGGGTTACGCCGCACTACATCGTCACCGACACGCGCATGAGGATCGACCTCGACCGGCCACTTGCGCCGCAGGGTGGGGTCGTGAGTCTGGAGATCGATTGGTCATTCGTGGTCCCCGAACGAGGGGGCCGGATGGGCCGGCTCGAGACCGGTGACGGCTGGCTGTATACCATCGCTCAGTGGAATCCGCGCATGGCGGTCTACGATGATGGCGACGGCTGGAACACGATGCCGTACCTCGGCTCCGGAGAGTTCTATCTGGAGTACGGCTCGTTTGATGTCGCGATCACGGTCCCGCGTGACTTCATCGTCGTGGCGACGGGAGAACTCCAGAATCCTGGCGACGTACTCACGCGGGAGCAGCGGCAGCGCCTCGACCGCGCCCGCCGTAGCTCGGAGCGCGTATACCTCGTCTCCTCGGAGGAAGTGGGAAATCCCACCACCCGGCCATCCGGCCGTGGTCCGCTCACGTGGCGCTACCACGCGGACAACGTGAGAGACTTTTCGTGGGCTGCCTCGCGATCGTTCATCTGGGACGCCGCGGCGTGGGAGAACGTGCTCATCATGTCGGCCTATCCCAAGGAGGGGCTGGGCGACGAGGAGAACCCCGGTTGGGAGCGGTCCACGGAGTATTCGCTCCATACCATCGAGTACTACTCCACCGAGTGGTTCCGGTATCCCTACCCCGTGGCCATCAACGTCGCCGGCCCGGTTGGCGGGATGGAGTACCCCATGATCGTGTTCTGCTCGTATCGGGCCCGGGGTCAGGGATTGTTCGGCGTGACCGACCACGAACTGGGCCACAACTGGTTTCCCATGATCGTGGGGAACGACGAGCGCCGATATGCCTGGATGGATGAAGGGTTCGATACCTTCATCAACCACTACTCCAATTTGGCGTTCTATGGGGACGAATCGAGCCGGAGATCCCGGACCAACCCGGCCGGCATCGCCCGTGGCATGCAGGCTCCCAATGCCGACCTTCCCATCATGACGTATCCCGACCACATGCAGGGCCGGAGCCTCGGGTTCCTCGCGTACGCGAAGCCGGGGGCAGGGCTGGTCCTTCTCCGGGATGTCGTTCTGGGCCCCGAGCGCTTCGACCCCGCCTTCCGGAAGTACATCGCCGACTGGGCCTTCAAGCACCCCACCCCGGCCGATTTCTTCCGCGCGATCGAAGACGGCGTGGGTGAGGACCTGAGCTGGTTCTGGCGCGGGTGGTTCTACTCGACGGAGGTGCTCGATCAAGCAGTGGATTCCGTGACGGCGGGCAGTGCTGGCAGCCGGGTCTTCCTCTCGAACCGAGCGGGTCTGGTTATGCCGGCGGAAGTGGAATTGACCTTCGCCGACGGCGCGACCGAGCGCCACGCCCTGCCGGTCGAGGTGTGGATTGGCCGGGACGCTTACACTTTAACGGTGCCGGGAGAGCGTGTGGTTCAGTGCGCCACGGTCGATCCCAAGGCCAGGTTGCCCGATGTCGACCGGTCCAACAACGGGTGTGGGTTCGCCCAGGACTAAGCGGCGGTGGCCTGGCTCACTTCCCGGCCCTCACCCCCGCCGCCGCCCTCGCCGCGGTGGAGAATCATCCTGACCACATAGGCCAGGATGAGGAACAGACCGAACATGCAGACCACGATCGGCCCGGTGGGCAAGTCGTACCGGAAGCTGACGGCCAGCCCGGCTGCCGACGCAAGGACGCCCGCTGCCCATGAAATGAGGGCGAGGGGGACGTAGCGTCGGGTGAACTGGAACGCGACGGCCGCGGGAACGACGAGGAAGGAGAATACCAGAAGCACGCCGGCGATCGGGACCGAGAACGTGATCACCAACCCGAACGAGAGATAGAACCAGAAGTCCCACCACCGGATTTTCCAGCCGAGGGAAACCGCCGTGGCTGGTTGGAACGAGATCGTCAGGAATCGGTGCCGTAGGAACCAGTGTACCAGTCCGATTACGACGTAGATCGCCGCGAGTCGCAGGATCTTGTCCCAGGTGACCCAGAGGAGCGTGCCAACGAGGATGTCCTTGATGGCCTCGTTTCCCCCTGGTGCCCGATCGGCCACCAAGATGGCCGCCGCCGATGCCACCACATAGACAATCCCGATGATCGCCTCGTGTGGAACGAGGGCCTTCCCCTTGGTCCGGGTGAGCGCAAAGATGGCAGCGCCGATCGTGGTGAACCCTATGGCATAGGCGAACGTCGCCGGCGAATCGGGGTGTGCGCCGACGAAGATCGCGACGGTTGCCCCAAGCGCCGCCATCTGAGCCAGCGAGAGGTCAACGAAAATCACCTCCCGCGCGATCACGTGCAGGCCTAAGTAGCTGTGGATGGCGACGATCACCATGCAGGCCGCGAGGGGTGGAAGGATCAGTTCGAGCATCGATGACCTCTTACCTGAAAGCGGCGGCCAGCTGGGTGATCCAGGTGTCCATGAGTTGAAAGTACGTGTCGACTCCGGGGGCGCCGTGCGTGTTTTCCGGGACGATGACAGCCTTGGCCCCAGTACGCTCGGCCACCAACCGGATCTGGGAGCGGCTGAAGTAGTTTGACGCCATGAGGACTGGGATGTTCCGCTCCCGCATGAGCCGGATGACGGCTTGAACGTGTCGCGGAGTGGGCGGAATGCCCGGCTTTGGCTCCACGTATTCGATACAGGTGACGCGATATCGCCGGCTGAAATAGACCCATTCCTTGTGGTAGCACGCCATCTCCTTGTCGCGGAATCCCTCGGCCGCCTTGAGCCACCCTCCGAGCTGGTTCATGAGGGGGTGGCCATGCAGCATGGTCCGGCTCAAGAATGGAAGCAATTGATTGGTCCGGAGCAGATTGATGGCGGTCTCCGGCGTGAGAATGCCCACGAGTTCCGCCCCCATGGTTGCCTCGAGCACGCGACGCTCGAAATCTGCTTCGCGTGTCCTGAAGTACTCGGCGTCTTCGGGGGCAACCCGCTCGAGACCGCGGAGAATGTTCCGCGCAATCAAGATGGCGTTGAGTGGGTCGGTGTGGATGTGGGGATTCCCGACGGCGTGAATGTCCCCCTGTGCCCGGCTCACCGTCACGGGGACTTCGAGAAGGTCGATCCCGGTGTACGCCGTAACGTACCCGCGCCCGCCGACCGCAACATCACGATTGTTGGCACGATCGAGGAGTGCCGGAACCCAAAGTTCGAGGTCCATGCCTGTCGTGACAAACAGGTTTGCGTCGCGCAACAACGCCACGAAACTCGGCTTGGGTTGGACGAAATGAGGATCCTCGTCCCCCTGCGCGATGGAGTTGACCGTCCCCCGCGCGCCGACGATTTCTCGGGCGATGGCGCCATAGGTTGTGAGACTGGTCACGACCTTGACCGGCGCCCCCTGCGGGGGCGGACTTGCGAGGCTCGCGACAAGATAGAGTGTGGTGAGAAGCATGGTCTATCCCTCTGGCGCGTCGGCGCTCAATAGGTCTCGTGCTTGTGCGGACCCATGGCGAGCACCGCCTGCAGACGGAGTAGGTTCGACG